>CAZZVG010000439.1:0-5776 GCA_964657295.1 Iningainema sp.
CTAAACCTATTTTGCGAATTCAAGGACAGTTGACAGAAAAGTCTAACCCTGAGATGATAGGTTTACCCGTAGTTGCTCCTGCTGAATACTTCTTGCGGCATTTTCGCAATGCTTTAGCCGCAGAGAAAATTACAGTTGCAGAGGCATTTGTATCAGTTTTTCGAGGGAAGAACGAACAAGAAATCGCTGCTGTGGAATCTCCTCCTTTATCGCAATTGTTAGCAGAGACAAATCTCAACAGCAATAATCTCTTTGCAGAAGCATTGCTAAGAGCTATTTCTATCAAAAAATTGCCTATAGATCCAACTAAATCCTCCGCAGATGCTGGGTTAGAAGTGATGAAGGCGACATTAACTCAGTTGGGAGTCGATCCCACAACTTATATTTTAGTCGATGGTTCTGGTTTATCTCGGAAAGATTTAGTCAGCCCATTCGCTTTCGTACAAATTTTACGGGCAATGCGGCGATCGCCACAAGCACAAGTATACCTCGCTTCTCTCCCTGTTGCGGCTAGAAGTGGTACCTTAAAAAATCGCTTTCTTCATACACCGGCTGAAGGTATAGTACATGCAAAAACTGGCTCAATGCATGGAGTTGTTTCCCTCTCTGGATACGTAGATGCACCTCACTACGATCCCGTCGTTTTCAGTATTATCGTCAATCAAACTGAACAGCCAATCGCAGTTGTGCGGCCGGCTGTTGATGAGATTGTCGTCTTACTCGCTCAATTGCAGCGTTGTTAGCTCTAGCAAACTATTGACAAAATAGAGAAAATATGCCAAAAGAAGACAACGGAATAAGGTGAGATCGCCCCATGTACTCAGCAATCACCAAACCACTGACTTTTTTAGAGTTTCTTGTCTGGGATGACGGATCAGGCAGGGACTTTGAATTAATTGATGGAGTTCCCGTGCCATTATCTGAACCAAATGCAAATCATGAGGATTTGATCCAACGGCTTTGTAGCTATCTTGAAGCGCACACCCTCGAGTTTAATTTACCATTAGTTTGCCGACAGTCCAAGCAAATTCGTTTGCATACCGAACCAGGAGAGAAGGAAAAAAGCCGCAAAGCCAACATTGTCATTTTTGCTTCCGATGAATGGCAAAGGATGAAAAGCCTTTCTAGTTCCGCTGCTGCCTACATTCCACCACCAGGAATCATTGAAGTTGTCAGCACGAATTGGAAAGATGACTATCTGATCAAACTTGCTGAATACGAGAATTTGGGCGTTTCCGAGTATTGGATTGTGGACTATGGCGCATACGGAGGCATTCGCTACATTGGCTCTCCCAAGCAACCGACAATCACGATTTATCAGCTAGAAAACGGTGAATATTTGCCAAGTAGGGTATTGAGAGGGCAGGATCGGATTGAATCCAAACTTTTTCCCAATCTTTCTCTCACGGCTATACAAATTTTTGAAATGAGTCAGTAAGAAACTTGAAAGGGCAAACGCTATGACACAACTTCTAGACACACCTATTGAACAGCGATTTATCCATACTGGAGTGAGTTGGGAAAGCTTTAAGGCGATTCAGAGAGGGTTTACCAATTCGCCTGGTGTCCGGTTATTCTACTATCGAGGGGAACTAGAGATTTTGTCCACTTCGCCAGAACACGAAATCGTTAAGGGAAATATTGGTTTTTTGATTGAAGACTATATGCTGAACCTGGAACTTGAGTTTGTTGCCACAGGTTCATTTTCACAGGAAAAAGAAGACGAGGCTTCAGTTCAAGCAGATGAGTCCTACTGCTTTGATCTTGAAAAGCCGATCCCAGACTTAGCGATCGAGGTTGTCATCACCAGTGGCGGACCTAGTAAACTAAAACGTTATCGGGTGTTGGGAGTTCCAGAGGTGTGGTTCTGGGAGGACGGCGCGATCGCCATGTACTATCTAGATGGTGGTGAGTATAAAGAGGTGAAGCAAAGTCGCTTTCTGCCCAAATTGGATACTAAACGATTGGCTGAGTGTGCCGCGATCACCTCTAGAGCGCAAGCAGTACGAGAGTTTCGTAAAGTAAATTGAGCTATTAGCAATAACCACCGTTATTTTTGTCTAAGTAAATCAACACAGAAAAACAGAACTATATGAATTTATGTAAAGGCTTGTAGTTGCGCTTCAGCGCAGATATCTAGGGCGCTGAAGCGCAACTAATACCCCTTATTTATTTGTGCCTACCTACTTAGTAACTTAGATTCATAGCTTAAAGTCTTCTTAACACTCCTATAGCATTTGCTTAAATTAATGCCAGTAATGTAATGAAATCACGCTATTTTTATCAAACCTAGTAGAAATACGGTAATCACGATGAATTGGATTGAACTCTTTGCTGGGTTAGTAAAAACATCAGCGACAGTAGGTATCGCTGACTCGGTCGCAGCAACTACAATAGATTTTCTGTGGTTTGAGCGCTGGAAGAAACGTATTGTTATCTTTATTAGTGCGTTTGCTTTTATTGTCTTGGGAACTAAGCTGTTCCCAATCAATCCCTTGGTGGCTCAAGTTCCACCACAGCACAATGCGATTATCTTTGTGGCTGATGGTTTGCGGCCTAGTTCGGTAAATGCAACTGAGACACCAGCACTATTTAGTGTTGCTCAGACAGGGGTGAGTTTTCCCAATAGTCATTCCTTATTCCCGACATTCACGACGGCAAATGGTTCTGCGATCGCCACAGGGCATTATCTAGGCGATACTGGGGACTTTAGCAACACAATTTACTCAGGTTTTCCTGTCCCCAATGCAGGTAATAGCGTCACTCCCTTCTTAGAGAATAATCCTGTTTTAGCCGACGTGGACGACCATTTTGGCGGTAACTATTTAAATGAAGAAACTCTATTAGCCGCAGCCCGAGAAGCAGGGTTCAGTACCGCAGCAGTCGGAAAAGTAGGACCGGCCCTCATTCAAGATGTCTCTCAAGGCAATAGAGATTCAGGATCAGTTCCCCCACCAACCACCATTGTCATTGATGATGCAACTGGTAGCACGAGTGGGGTACCACTGAACTCTGACATTTCTTCAGCATTAACCAATTCCGGACTGCCAGCGATCGCACCTACGCGCTCAAACAATATAGCAGCAACTGATGCCGACCAATCAGGTAACAATGGCTTCTCTGGTACCAACACGACTCCGGGAACAACTGCTGCCAACTTTACTCAACAGCAATACTTTACCGATAGCGTTACCAAAGCAATTCTTCCCCTATTCAAAGATCGAAATAAACCTTTTGTCATCGTCTATTGGTCACGAGATCCCGATGGCTCTCAGCACAACCAAGGAGATAGCCTTAATTCTCTCATCCCAGGAATTAACGGCCCAACCTCAAAAGCCGGCGTTCAAAATGCCGATCGCAACCTCGCCCAAATTCAAGCCGCATTGCACAATTTAGGGCTAGATACAACAACTGATGTCTTTGTAACAGCAGATCACGGCTTCAATACAATTAGCAAAGAAAGTTCTACGAGTTACGCCACCTCACTCACTTATCCTGGCGTAAATGCAGGATTTCTCCCAGCAGGCTTCCTTGCTATTGACATTGCCAAAGGATTAAATCTACCCCTGTACGATCCCGATCAGAATAATCAATTAGTCACACCAGGTTCCGGCACCATTCCCCGTCCTCGCTCCGGTGACGGATTAATTGGCAACGATCCCAATAATCCTCAAGTTGTGGTTGCAGCCAATGGTGGATCTGACTTAATCTATCTCCCCGGTACTGGTAATCGAAAAGCTTTAGCCCGACGCGTCGTGGATTTGCTTTTACAACAAGATTACGTCAGCGGTTTATTTGTTGATCGCGCCTTAGGATCTATCCCAGGTACACTCCCTCTCGGTGCAATTAACTTACAAGGATCGGCACTCACACCAACTCCAGCGATCGCCGTGAACTTTCGTTCCTTCGATACTGGCTGTGGCAACCCTACCGCTTGTAGCGTTGAAGTTGCTGATACTAGTTTACAGCAAGGACAGGGTATGCACGGGACTTTCGGCCGTGGAGATACTTTCAACTACATGGCAGCAATCGGGCCTGACTTTAAACAACGTTACGTGGACGCAGCTCCAGTGAGTAACGTAGATGTTCCCGTGACGATCGCTCAAATTCTTGGTCTCAAACCCCCAGTTCCCGACAGCAACGGCACCTTAGTCGGTCGGGCGATCGCTGAAGCCCTCAAAGGAGGACCAAAGAAAGTACCCTTCTTAGAGAGAACCGTGACATCTCAACCAGCCAACAATGGCTTGACAACAGTTCTTAAATACCAAACAGTAGGTGAAACTCGCTACTTTGACGTAGCTGGTTTTCCTGGTCGAAGCACTGGTCTGTCACAATAAGTATCAACCACAAACCGTGTCATTTAGGTGAAATGACAGCAATGTTCACCTAAATGAACCACACCGTTTGTAAGGGCGAACAGCCGTTCGCCCCTACTTGTTCTCATCATAAAATACATAAAAAGTCAAGACTATACTATAAAAACTCGTATTTCTTTAAAGTGTGGAATAAAAGAATGGCATTGATGCAGGGGCGCTCTGGGACTCATTCGGCTGTTGGCTGTAACTGTTGTGATCTTACTCAAACCGAAGTTATTCGGACGAGCCAAAAAACACAAACCCTATGGATAACAATAGGCTTATTGAGTGGCTTTTTTGTGATGGAATCAAGCATCGGTCTTTGGAGCCATAGTTTATCTCTTTTAGCAGATGCAGAACACCTATTTTCCGATATCGCTGCCTTAGGTTTAACACTACTTGCTAGTTATATTGCCCGGAAACCAGCTGCGGATCGGGCTACATTTGGATATCGTCGGGTAGAAATTTTAGCGGCTTTAGTGAATGGTCTTAGCTTACTAGCGATCGCTGTTCTAATTACCTGTGAAGCCATAGGTCGATTCCAAGCACCGGAACCAGTGTTGGGTTTGCCGATGTTAATCACTTCCCTCATCGGTCTAGTTGTCAATATCCTTAACATCACCTTACTTCATCAGCACAGCCACGACGATCTCAACTTGCGGGGTGCCTTCCTTCACGTAGTTGCAGATGCCATCAGTTCTGTCGGTGTCATCTTAGCAGCGATCGCAATTTACTACTTGAATTGGTTGTGGATAGATGCCGTTGCCAGCCTGATAGTTGCTATGTTAACAGGTCTGAGTGCTGTACCTTTGATTTGGGAGAGCTTGAGGATTTTAATGGAGTACGCACCACAGTCCATCAACCCGACGGTTGTGGCAGCTAGCCTAAAAACATTTCCGCAAGTTGAGAGCATTGAGAAGCTGCACATCTGGACAATCACTGCAGGTCAGGTTATGCTATGCGCTCATGTTAAAGTACAATCATCCACTGTCGTACAACAAGAACGATTACTAAAGCAGTTACAATCTCATCTAAATCAAGAATTTGGCATCCCCGAATCGATTTTACAACTAACAAACTCTGACAATAGAGAGCTTGTTACTCAACATCCGTTATTTAATCAGAATTTAGTTTCATTATTGTCTAGTCATTATAAAACTGATTGATATCTCACAACGAGTGATTGTAGGTACTTCACAAAATACTCATCTGCGATTGCGACATTGTAGTGAGTAGCGATTCCCCCGCCATGTTGTCCAACCATCTGCAATCTTAGTACGACTATTGTATCTAAGATACCAATTATCTTGCTCTGCACCTAAATAACGAATACCTAAATCCTGTTTTTGGCTGTTAGAAAAACGCTTTGCTAAAGGAACCCAGGCACTACCATTATCACTAAATCGCCCGACTAGACGCAC
>CAZZVG010000440.1:0-5750 GCA_964657295.1 Iningainema sp.
GGATCTACATAAATTTGCGTACCAATCTCCTTGACGCTGGCAATCATCTCCTCAGGAGAGGCATAACCATAAATTTTTGCCATTGCTGGATTCACTCTGGAGTATTGTCCATTGGGATACGCCTGAAAAATACCCTCTAAGGCATTTTCAAAGATACCGCGATAGTTTTCTTCGGCTATTTGCAGGGCTTCTTCTGCTTTTTTGCGTTCAGTGATATCAATCCCGACTAACACGGTTGCTTTACCTTGTTGATATTTCTGAGCAGCAACAAGATAATATCGCACAGATTCTTGCACTTCTATGCCAATCACTTGAGAGGCAGCTTCTGCGGAACTTGCTAAAAACTGATGCATAAAGTTAGCTAACTGCACATGACCTGACAAAAAACCTACATCTTGACCAATAAAGTCTTCTTGAGAGATGTTCCAATTCTCAGCCAGATGACGATTCACGCCAACATATAATCCCTTTGAATCAATCCAAGAAATTAAACCAGGTACAGCATTCAAGACTGCTTCTAGTTTTTCTTTTGCATCAGCTAATTCCTGCTCGCGAGTTTTGACAGTTTGAACCATCCGTCGGAATACCCGTGCCAGTTGTCCTAACTGATCACCTCGAGCAGCTACTTCATTCAGGCTTTCTGGCTCAAATTTATTGTTTTCCAAAGCTGCTGCTGCTGTCGTAACTTTCTTTGCCTGCTGTAAATACCTTAACATTTGATCGTTTTTTTCAGTAATTTCTTGGTAGGCTTGAGCTAAAGCAATGTTACGTTCATTCACAGTTTCCATACATAGTTTATAACTTTGAGCCTGAGCCAGCAATAATTTTTGTACATCTAATAATCTGAAAGTTTCATCATCAAATTTGACCAATAGTGGCTCATAAAGAAGGTGAGAATATCGTTGGATACACTGCTCAGATGCCTCGGAAATTAGCGTATTAGCAGGTAACATTAATGTCTCGTACTCATTAAAAGAATGCAAACATTCTAACGTCCTAGTCAAAAATGTATCTCTTCCATATTGACGGCTAATCATTTCCCAGAAATGATGCCGCGAGATCATTCCTACAAATTTATTTTGCTCCCTTAAGATCACTCCACAAAGAAGAGGATTTTGTTCAAACATTTGATATAAGTCTTCTCCGCGAAGAGATACTTCTATTTGAGAATTATCCATTTCAGATTGAAGGTCTTGCAGAGTTGCTTCTAGCTTTAAGTCTTTTGTATATTGACTAAAACTTTTAAACAAAGGCTGGGATTTACTTATTCCAAACATAATGTAAAGTTATTTGTACTGTAATGCTCGTCTAAAATTGAAAAACCTTGTGTAGCAGTAAATCTCACTTATAAAAAATCAAATTCAAGAAAAATACTTTTTTTGAAAAATATTGCACTAGGAAAATGAGTCTAATTCAAAAAAAATGTTGTTCTAGATAAGAGAAGAGAGCAAACATTATTCAATTCCCTGTATTCATCTATGAGAAAAATAATGATTAATTTTTGAACTTATAATTAAGTCTAGGGTTACTATGAAATCTTGATTTGGAACAGATTTGCGGTAAGCAGCCCACACTTTATATTGCTCTATAATGCTAAGATTGACTGCTGACAAAAGGTCTTCTTAAAGATTCATGACCGAGCGGACGAAAAACTTAGATATATCTTATTCATTCCAACTATCAATAGAAGAGTCTCCCTCAATCCAATCGCTTAAGGTTAGTTCTGGCTTTGCAACATTAAACATATGTAAGCCGAAATCCGTGGACATCTTTTTACAAACTTTCATGCCTCTGGTGCTATTTCCGTTAATATCAAGCCGTGGAGAAAAAGTCCCAATTCCGAGATGGCGGGGAACAACAGCAGTAATCCCGCCTCCTATACCACTTTTAGCCGGTATTCCCACTTTGTGTGTCCACTCGCCAGAGTAGTCATACATCCCACAAGTAAACATCATGCTCATCAAATCTTGAACATATTCTTCCTTAATCGCCTGTTTTTTGGTAACTGGACTAATACCACCATTGGCGAGAGTTGCTGCCATTATTGCTAAATCACGGGCGTTAACCATAATTGAGCATTGCTGGAAATAGAGGTCAAGGGTTTCTTCAAAGTGATCGCTTATCATCCCAAAATTTAGCATCAGGTATGCTATTGCTCGGTTGCGGTATCCTGTTTTTTTTTCTGATAAATAAACAGGCACATTAACACTGTGTCTTCGTCCAGTGTAACGACCAAACATTTCGAGGATCAGGTCGATACGTCCGGTTGACCGTTCACCTACGATTAAATCGGTGACTGCGATCGCACCTGAATTCAGCATTGGGTTGTGAGGACGGTTTGTTTTGTCATCTAAAGTAATGGAATTAAACACTTCTCCTCTTGGCTCAATATTCACTTTTTTATGAACGAACTCCCGACCATGCATTTCTAGAGCCAAACCATAGACAAATACTTTAGAAATTGATTGAATTGTAAAATATTCCTCCCAATCCCCTGTTTGAAATTCTTTACCATCTGCTGTCATTACGCTGATGCCAAATAGTTCCGGTTTTACTAATCTAAGTTCGGGAATGTGTATGGACAGCTCACCTTCAGTGTCGTATTGATACTTATCATACAAATCCTCCAAATAGGAATGAAAGGATGAGGTTGCTGTCTGAATCTCACTGGCTAGAAACTGGAAATTAACATTATCTGTATTAATCATAGCTGCTTCTTAATTGAAAGGTTGGGTGGCTTGGAGTCTAGCGCTCGGTAAGAATTTATGCCATAATCTGTTCGGCGACTTTCCTAAACTCTTCACTGACAAGATGATGCGGGTATTTCATGCAGAAAACTCCCTCACTTGCTAACTTCACAACATCCTCTGACAACGGAAATACGCCTGCTACAGTTACGCCATAAGTCTCCTGAACTTTCCGCCTCAAAGCATCAAAATCCAGCTGGCTGTGAGCTTTATTCACTACTAGCATCATTTTTCGGACTTTTAGTTTCCAAGCTATATCTGTTACGACTGCTGTACCCTGATAGTCCTGCTTATCGGGACGCAGAAGCAGTACTAAAACATGACAAATAGCAATAGATAAAAAAGTTTGCTTAGACAAACCTGGGTGGGTGTCAATAAATAGGTAGTCTAACTCTAGATTTTTTACCAGTTTACGAAACCCATCATTAAGTAGTTTGACATCATATCCATCCTTCAAAATCCTGGCAATATCCTCTGTTTTTACACTGGAGGGAACTAGCCAAACCTTGTTCTTCCCTGTTAATCCAGCAACATCGCTCACATCATAAGCCGCTTGTTCGATTTGGCACTCTCCCCAAAGATAGCTATTCAGGGTATTGGTTGTAATTTCTGGTTCTAAGTTGAAAATATTGTGAATTCCAGGAGAGGGAAGATCGATATCAACTACACCCACACGATAGCCTTTCCCAGCAATAGTTGCAGCAAGATTGGCGGTAAAATTTGACTTACCAGTACCGCCTCGATAAGAGTGAATTGAGACAACTTTTGGCATTATTGGCATTAGTATTGGCATTTTACCACCTCTTATCAAATTTCAAATAGTAGAGCTTTGCTTCTAAATTCTTATTGGGATTATTCAGGGAGATTTATGCTTTTAGCTAATATAAAAATACATATTTATTGCCATTTCATCTTGCGGTGCAAATGACTGTTTTCCTGGTCTGGGAAACTCATGATATTCCTAAAGGAATATTGACAAAATTGAAATGAATGGTGGAGATTGCTGAGCAGCTAAGAAAAATGACTCGCAAAAGCCTATACCTTGACAAAAAGAAAAAATGCGATTATGTGAAGATTCCTTGACGTGAGATTTTCTAATTATCTCATTGGGAAAACTAAGGTTGTTTTATGCAGGAATGGGGCAAGTGCCATCGACAAATCTGAAAAGCTCGAAAAGTAGTCCTTAATGATCATAACTGTTAAACATAACCTGAATTTAAATTAATGAACACGATTTCTTAACCTCTGATTTGGTGAATATCTTAACTACACTACTAAAATCCCTGAAAAAATGATTGTAAACTAGTACCGCTGCCCTACCCTAAGGGTAGGGCGAAGCCCAACGGGAAAGACTTCTAAGGGAGGCGGAATTAAAAATGAAAAATGAATTGTATTTTTTTGGTATAATAATAAAAGGTTTTTTAATTATTTTTAAATGAAAATTTTGAAATAGGAAAATATTGAGTGATTATTAATATCAAGCAACTTAGCAGTTCTCAGTAAGGAATGCGATCGCAATCATTGAAAAAAATCTGGCGATCAAGTAATATTGTCTCGCAAGTTCTTCTGTTGAAATTTGCTGTGGGTGGGAGTGCGATCGCCACTTCCTTTTTATGTGTTGTGACTGGTCTTGCTGTGCAAGTATGCAGGGAGAAGTGCCATGTTTAAAGTAACCGTACATTGGAATTGGTATCAAGGTATAGGGATTGCAGTGAGTGGCGCAATAGTATTCTGGACAACTTGTGCTGTTGCTCAAATCACACCTGATCGCACTCTACCCATTAACTCTCGGATCAGAGCGGTTGACAACACCAAAATTATCGAGGGTGGAACGCAAGCGGGAAGTAACCTTTTTCACAGTTTCCAAGAGTTTTCTGTCCCTAATGGCGTTACTGCTTATTTCAAAAATGCTTCAGACATTCAAAACATTATTAGTCGGGTAACTGGTTCAACTATCTCGAATATTGACGGCTTAATCAAAGCCGACGGCACAGCTAATCTGTTTCTGATTAACCCCAATGGTATTATCTTTGGTCCTCATGCGAACCTAAATATTGGCGGTTCCTTTTTCGCAACGACAGCTAGTAGTCTAAAATTTGCAGATAATACGAGTTTTAGTGCTTCACCCACCACTAACACACCTTTACTGACGATTAGTGTACCTGTTGGCTTGCAATACGGCAACAATCCAGGAAGTATTCAACAACAAGAGTCGAATCTACAGGTAAATCCGGGCAAGGCGATCGCACTTTTAGGCGGCAATGTCAACATTAACAATGGCACGATTATAGCTGTTGGTGGTCGAGTGGAGTTGGGAGGATTGGCAGGAACCGGAACGATTGGGCTAAACACTGACAGCAGCGGCACTCTTCAAAGCTCAAATTTTCCAAATGAAGCTCAACGTGCTGATGTTAGTCTCAGCAATGGAACTCGAGTTGATGTCACAGCAACTGGCGGTGGTAATATTGCCGTCAATGCTCGCAACATAGATATTTTAGGCACAAGTAGAATTAATGCTGGCATCAGTCGTAATTCGGGATCGGTTGACACCACTGCTGGCAATATTATCGTTGATGCCACAGGAATAGTGACTCTCAGGCAGTCTAGCCTAATTGCCAATAACATCAATTCCGGAGCCACTGGTACTGGCGGAACCATCAATTTAGGTGCTGGTTCGCTTAACTTGTTAAGTGGCTCCCAATTATTCACTGGCACGTCTGGAAACGGGAATGCAGGCAGCGTCAAAGTTAATGTTCGCAGTCAGACTTCTGTAGATGGAGACAATGGGAGTGTCAGTACTAGCGGGATACTCAGCACCGTGGGTACAACAGGTGTAGGTAACGGTGGCGACATTAAGATTACCACCGGGTCGCTTTCGGTGACTAATGGCGCTCAACTGAGTGCCCTGACTTTAGGACATGGAAATGCGGGGAAGGTAACTATTAATGCCCGCGATACTACTTCCTTCGATGGAGCAGGTAGCAATCGAAATGCCAGTGGGAT
>CAZZVG010000441.1:0-5743 GCA_964657295.1 Iningainema sp.
TTTGATTATTCCCAATTTGAGGAGAGGGGTAATCTGAAGACAAAGATCCCCGACTTCTTAAAGAAGTCGGGGATCTTTTTAGGACATTCACGAATAACGCATAAATACCGCATAAATATAGGCAATGGTTTCAGAAATAATTGTCCGCACCCCTGCACTAGAAACCCACCATTTTTTAGGGTTGTAACCCTGCGTTTTGGCAGTAATGACACCTACTTTGATTTGAGGAGCAAGAACTTGTTTAAATATGAGCCAACTTCTGCGAGCGTGGGCATCATTGGTGAACAGATTTATTGATTCTAATTGGTAATTTGAATCGGTGAGCAGTTGACGAAATGTCACAGCAGATGCATGAGTACGATCCCTCTCTACGCGAGGTGTAGGAACCACTACTAGCTTTTCTTCTTGCACATCAAGTTTTTTTAAAGTGGCTGCGGCAATTTCGGCAAAATTTTTGTATTCAGCCAAATAGGAGCCTCTGTCAACAGGGCCTCCCGTGGTAAAAATTAGGCGATAAGAACTAATATTAATTTCCGCAACCGCTTGTTTGAGTGCCTCGTCTGATATCCATCCTTCGACAACTAATGCATCTGCTTTGATACGAGAAGTTACTGCGAGGAATGGGTGTATGTAAATTATTGCGAGAAACATGAGAACGATCGCCACTGCGATCGCCATTACCCATCCCTGAATTGTCATCCACATCTGTTGGTGTTTAATGAACCGGATTTGAATGTTTCTGTGCTTTCAAATAGGCAAACACAGACTTATCGCCAATATCCGGAGGAATTGCTTGCACTACTTTACGCAGAGCAAACAGGACAAACAAAATTGCCCATGTTCCTAATAATACTCGCTCCCACTGACTTGGCAACACCCCTGTCAAATGTCCGAGAAGAAGAGATGGGACTATTGGTGTGAGGAACTTAGTTTCCAGACGGTTAAAGCAAACTGCTTCTTTGAAATAAATCCCCGTCAAAGCGGCAAAGGTAAAACCTACTCCTAGTAATGTGAGCGGATGGGTATAGACGGTGATAGGCAAAGGCTCAGTGTTGGAGAATGCCAGTACAATTGCCGTGATGCTGCCAATTGCCCAAAAAACTTGCAAAAGTCGGTGCAGGGGTGCTAAGTAGATGTGAATGGTCAGTAAACTCACACCTAGAGCCAGACTAAAACAAGCATATAGAGGTGTGATTGCGTTGAGAACAGTTGGGTTATTGTTGAGCAAAACTAACGCGCTGCCTGTGGCAAAGCTGAGTGCAGCTACCATTAATGCAGCACGGTAGATGATGACGCCAGAGCGATCGCTCTGGTTGATCGTAAATTCGCCAAACTGACCTTGATAAATTTCTGGTGTTAATGTGGTCATAGGATTGATGATTGTTAGATGATGATTGATAATGGGGAATAATGTCCAATTGCCCACTACCTAATCTCTATTCTCTACTTTAATTACTTTTAGCGCATCTCCCAATTGCATTTGCAGTTGTAACTGTGCGTTACCGCTATTGATGGCAATTTCTACCCAACCGTGACTACCAACTAAAGCGATCGCCTCTCCAACCTTGACATCACTGTAAGTTTCACCACCAGGAACAGTCACCCCGGCTGCTTCGAGATGCCAAATTTTGCCTTGTACGTAACTTTCAGGAATGTTGGTAACCAAGTTGCCGAAGTGGTCTATATATTGAATACAACCAACTGCGTCAGTTTCTGTCAGACTGGACTTAGCGATATCCAATTGTACCAACGTTGCTGGGTCAATAGGTTTTCCTAACTGTTTGAGGGAGACACCACTGGCAAGATGAGCTCCAACTGGTGCAAAAATATCTCTCCCGTGGAAAGTTGTGCTCTTTTGCGGAGTTCTCCAATATTCCTGGTTTGTCAGTTCCACTGCTGCAATAACTGGATTTTGACTGAGTACACCACTGAATATGCCATTATCTGGTCCTACCAAAAACCCATCAGCAAATTCTAATGCGATCGCTCGTCTCACACTTCCCACACCTGGATCTACCACTGCCACATGCACTGTCCCAAATGGGAAATACGGGTAAGCATTCATTAAGCAAAACCTGGCTGCGGCTTTGTTTTGCGGCGTAATTTGATGAGTTAAGTCCAAGACTGTCACCAATGGGTTGATTTGGGCAATGACTCCTTTCATCACGCCTACATATGTATCGCGATCGCCAAAATCGCTTAGCAAGGTTAGCACTCTTACATGTTCTGATTTCATTGATTCGGCTATATCACATAAATTAATATCTTTTCTGTATCACAAGTAACGAAATTTATGTTATATTAGAAAAATAAGACATAATAGCCAAAGTTATCTAGGAAAATTGCCATGATCGCTAGCAGAGCAGAAACTGCAAAAAAAGCACGAGAACTGCATCGGCAGAGTATTCAAAGAAGCCTAGAGCATCGCTTGAAAGTAGCTAATGCCAAAGGCGATGAACAACTGATTCGTCAGTTGCAAGCCGAAATGAAGTATTTCCGCTAAATCATAAAGTTTTTCATTCATAGTTTTGTTGTGTTTAATCCCGCCAATGCGGGTTTTTTGTATTTTCGTAGGGGCGAACGGCTGTTCGCCCCTACGTCATTTCTGGAGATGTCTAGTAGACACTCAAGCAGTTTTTGCAATATTACCTACCACAGTACGCACCTTCCATATCAGGATAGCGGCAGATGTAAATAACACACCAAGTAACAGGTTCTCCAAACTGAGACTCTTGCCACTTTCATTGACTAAAACAGTTTCAAGTATTATGGAAGGTAATAATATCCCAATAGGAAGCAATAATCGATAAAAAGTTAACCTTTTTTTCGTGAAAGAAATAAGAAGCATCAAGCAAATACCTAGAGGAATAAAACTCAGTGCATAGTAATAAATTTTCTGCTCTTTAGTAATTAATTCTAGTAAATTCAAAGAGTAAGAATTTTGTACTTTGTCCACGTAGACTCGGATAGTTGCTCCAGAATACGTGAGGACTATGTGATGAGGATTAGTATTTGCAAAAATTCTCGGAATATTCAGTTTTAAATCTGCTCCGTTTGCTCCAGTAATCGGTGTTCGTAACCGCAATTCTAAGTCAGTTCGCTGCTGTCCTATAGTAAAGTTGCGATGAGTGGGATTGCCCGAAACAGAGATGATGCGTCCGGGACCCTTTTGGGCTATATCGGCGGTAGCAACAGTAGTACTTATCGTAAATTGAGAGGTTTTACGTATCCTTTTACTTAGGGAAGTAGCAGGAGTTGCCGTTTCCAGCCAATGACTGGAACTCAAAGCAACTCCTTTACCGTCTTGAAAATCTGGTAACTGTCCCTGTGGCAAAAGTTCGGGAAGATTTTTAGTAAGATCGTGAAAACTTTTTGGACTTTTCAATTGATAGGAAGCTAGTAAAGAATTCCCAATTGTATTCAAATAATTTTGGAGAGAAAATAGTTGTGAAACCTCATTTTTTGAAATTGCCTTATCTGCAATATTAACTTCTGAAATGTATCCAGACCAAGGTCTATTACCTGTTTTCTCATTACCCAGTAGTAAGGGATAATTCAAATTCCAAGTACTCAAACTAGTTGCACTTAACCAGATACTTGAGAGCAAAAATGATAAAACTATATACCCAATAATGAATAACATAATTTTGCTCACAGATTTGCTGTAGTTACTATTCTCTATCCGCTTCAATGTATCTATAACACCTTGTGGTTTCCACAGATAAAAACAGATTAATCCTACAGAACCACCTATGGTATTGTTCAAAATATCCGCAAGAGTAGACGTTCTTGAAGGTAAAAAAACTTGGATAAATTCAATGAGTGTTGATAACCCAGCACTGAAAACTATTACTGTTATAAATCTGCTTACCTGTTTGATTCTTGTTTTGCACAAGAGACCAGTAAGACCAAAACCTAAAGGTGCAAACAACAAAATATTGTCTATTTCATCTGTTGCAAAACTGCTGTTATCAAAACTATCAAAAATTGTTTGTAGCGAAAAGTTATCTGGTAATGTAAAATTAAAGGGATAAAGTGTGCCTATAAGGATGACTAAAATGCTCAAAAATGTTAGTGAAGTATAATTTATGAATAGTTTATTAAATTTGGAGAATTGAGTGAAAATTTGGTGTCGATTCATAAGTTAATACATTATTTATATTATTGATATTTACGTCACTGCTTTTTTAGTATGGTTTACTCGTGTGTAATAATGGAAAAATAATGGTAAATTTTATGTAAAGATTGTGTGGATGGTCGTTAGCCTATGCATGGGTAAAGACGCTTGGACACAAGGGCGGACAAAAACGGTTCAAAACTTTTTTTTTCCCGAATGCCCTCTGCCTTCTGCTTTGCCCGAAGGGCTGATAAAGGGCGGTTCGGGAGTAAGAACAAAAGAAAGATATAATTTTTGAGACTTTTTGAGACTTCTGTCCTCTGTCAAAGCTGCGGCAAATCGCACCCAACTCCCAATAATGACTTCCCGATAATGCGATGCAGGGGAGCGGGTAATGTATGCTGTGCAATCAACTTGAGCTTTTGTGGCATTTAGTATTTAAGCGAAACCTATCTCAAAATAGCCTTTGCCAAATTCATCAAAGCACAAACCAGATTACCAACAGATCCTAATTAATGCTACGACTTAAATGTTATAGTATATATACTTATTTTTTTTGAAATTATTTAGTTATATTTGTTACATTATTTTGAAATTTACGAAAAAGACATTTTATCTGCATGTTAGCACCGTAAAAACACTTAAGAGTTTTCCTAAAAAACTCTATGTGATAAGCAGAACATATAGGTTTTATAAAAATTTATATTTTATACTGATAATATAATAACGTAAAAATACGTAGGATATAGTAGTATATTAATGCAGCTAATAAAAATCATTCAGGGAAATTAAATACAAGGTTGAGTGCTACCGACAACTTAAATTTAGTGAGGCTTAACCCAAAAGGGTTGAAACTCCTGCTATGACCACAATTGCCAAACCTTTTCCCTAATTATTAACTGCTAGTTAGTTCAGAAGTTATCACAGGTGTATATTAAGTTGATTCGCAGAGTTGGGCTTCGATGGTCTTTCTGATCTCAGTCCCTCCAACGTAACCTTTTTTGTGGTACGTCCACTGATTAAGAAGGTCGAATGGCGGAGATAGTGTAACTGAAATTAGAAACATTCAACGGAGATCGAATTGTGCGAAAAGCGTGACAGAAACCGCAAACGTTCAAAGTGACGAGCTATTTATTGTCTGACTCATCAATATTATCTCAATATCAAGAGTCAAAAGTATCCATTGTTTGCTCAAGGAGCGTTGAACAAGTACAGCAATGGAAATCAGCAGACAAAAAGCCTTAATGTTAATGGCGAAAGAGACCGCAATCTCCCTAAAATGTGAATGGTTGGAGCATTCTCGTGTCAGCAATGTAATCAACTCAAGTGGGATCACCTGAAAAAGCTGGCTTGCATCTGTATCATACCCAGAACTTTGGTGACAAGCAATCTCGTGTCATTCATCTCGAAGAAAATCTTTCGCTTGGTGAGTTCACCTGCTGACACGCACGGAAAGTTTGGATAAAGGAGCGTTAACCGGGAGATGTTATAACCATAACAACTGGAAAGAGGCAAATCTCACAGTCGTTCATGAAAGCTGTCACGATTACATCCACATGCAGCATCATAGGGTCAGCCCCTTCTCCCAAGGGGAGACGCTCCGCGAACGGGGAAGTCAAAAGTCAA
>CAZZVG010000442.1:0-5729 GCA_964657295.1 Iningainema sp.
CAGATTAGAAATAATTAGGTTTGGAGGGCGATTTTTTTATTGTAACTTTTTTTGGGAGAGCGGCCTTTGGATATTCAGCGCCGCTATGACAGTTGCATTTTTTCTGATTGTAGTTTGAAAACACGCCCTATTCCTAAAATTGACTGTTCGTTTGGCGATCGCAAGCTGAAAACCCTTAACTTAAAGCACAACCAGTCCCCTTACACTTCACAACGCAGATCTATCATGTTGTCAAGTGTTTATTCAGCTTTATTCATGGGAACACTAGGATTAGTGGATAAACAAAAGTGAAATGAACAAAAACTTACAGCAACCCGTATCCTTGGCATTCGTCAAGCAGTGCTTAGCAAGTAGTAGTGAACAGCAGAGATTCGCAGCTTTAGAAGCAGCGCTGGTACTGAGTCTGGAGGGCTTGAAATTGTTCATTAGGCAGATTTTAGAGCATAAGTCATAAAAAATCTGACAATATGCGTACTAGAGACTTCATCAACACAATTCCTACTTATATCTTTTTTAAAAGTATAAAAAGAGCCAGAGAAAATGCCTTACTTATTAGAAAACTGGAAAAATAGAGTTGCATCACGCTCTGATTTAACTGGACACCTCATACACTTAACTAGATCTGCAAATATAGATGGCAAACAACTGGACGTTATTGAAGTCCTAATAAAAATTATTTTAGAACAATGCTTGCTTGGTAGTTCAACCAAATCAGGCTTTATATGTGGAGATAGAAAAACTGTTTGCTTTCAGGACACACCACTTTATCAATTAACGCAAAATATCTATTCAGAACAAGAGTATCGAAATCAAAATCCTCAAGCCAAAGTACGTTATGTAGGTGCTGGTTTAATGTTTCCAAAACCGTATATATATAGTAAGGGTGGAAGACCTGTGATTTACGACAATACTGAAGATGCAAAAGGCTATTTACCTGCTCAAGTAACTGGACGTAAAGCCGAACTATTCTTTAGAGACAATTATGAAGAAGCAGACATTTTTAAGAATGGGGTTTTAGAAGATGCAAGAACATATGGGGATGGATATGATTTTCAGATTGAAGTAAATCAGGTATTTTTTTTAATTGAAGTCAAGGGATTAAAAAATAATTATGGGAGTATAAGATTTACAGAAAAAGAATTTAGACAAGCTAAAAAAAATAAAGATGCTTATGTGCTAGTAGTTGTTAGTCAATTAGAAGATGTTCCGAAAATGCGTATATTTCCCAATCCTACTAAAATTTTAAGTTTTACTAAAAAAGTTGTCATTCAAGAACAAGTTACTTATCATTCTGAATCTTTGGAATGGTAAGTTACAAGTGTAGATGGTATTCTCGTTGATCCTGTCGCCGTAAAGGTTTCCAAAACCTTACACCCCGCAAGGGGACTGAAACCAGTAAGAACATACTTTAAAAACACATTTACCTCAACCAAGCCCTAAAATTTGAACTAGATAAAAGATATTTTTATGGTTATTGTCGGCATATCATTGGTCATTGCGTTCTGCCAATGGCACATTACTCTACGAAAAACAGGTTACTCAATGGCAACTTCCTTCAGAGTCATGTTGAGACTTGTATTCTTTGCCAAAGTTCCTGTTAGCTGTGCCATTCTGCCTCTTAACCATTATTCCATCACGTCATCCGTCGCAGGTTCACCAGGATAGAAGCGATCGCTCAAAATCTCCTTTAACAAGTAAGGGCAATCTTGGGGAAATGTTTTGACGGGTAGATTTGTTTCAAGACAAGCCAGTGCAATTCCTTTGATATAGGCTTTCTCTTGAACTTCTTGCAGATAAGGCTTGAGACTGGGATTTTCTTCAAGTAGTTCCAACGTATCTATACGCTGTACGCGAATTGTATTCAACCAACTACGACTTCGTAGATCCGGCTGATATTCCCATTTCAGTAAATGTCCAATTAAGACACTCAGGCGATTTCTCAATTCTTGACGTTCCTTTCTTCCCAACGATTCGATCTCCTCAATTAAATTGGGCAGGTCAAGCTGGTTCCATTGGTGATGACGAAGGAGGTTAGCTTGTTCCTGAGTCCAAGCCCAGAAGTCGGTTTCATAAAGGCAATCTTGTCCGATTTGTGGTGTCTGCATAGTGGGGTCAAAATGGCGTGAACTTTTCCCAATTTAGTGTGCGAGTTAACCGAAGCTGGTAAGTGTCTCCGGTAACGGCGTGAGCAGAGATGCCATTGTTGCTACTCACGCGCTGCTATCTTGACGCTGGGGACGCGAAGAATTATTGTTCACTAACTCTTTTCCATGCTAAAATACTCCCTATATTAGGAGCTTGCTTTGAATTAAAACTCAACTTGATCGAAAGGGAGTTGTCAGAACTAATCACACGCTTTACGCTCTGGAAAAAACGTTTAGTATCCGAGCCAAATATTATGGGTGGAGAAACTGTTTTCCCTGGTTCTAGGCTTACTGTACGCCACATTGGAGCAATGCTTGAACGAGGTGAGTCACCAGAAATTATCCGTGAAGATTATCCTTATTTGTCCGAGGAAGATCTAAAATTTGCTCATCTTTACGTCAAAGCATATCCAACCCTTGGACGCCCAAAAAAGCATGTAGAGTTCCGATAGCTACCTCCTCTAGACTCTTAAACTTGTTGCATATTTACATGTGTGATTAAGGTTACAGGGGAGGCGGCAGCCCACCAAGAGATGCATTCCCCGGCAGAGCCAGGGAACGAGGGTATAATGCAATACGGTTCAGTAGTTGTTTACCCACGGACAACCTATGTAGAGACGCGACGCCAGTCCCCTACGACGGGAAACCCGCCTACAGGGCTGGCTCAAATTTCGCGTCTCTACACAACCTAAAATTCCCACCGTTTAGCCTTAACTTAACCGTATTGGGCTATAAATGAGTATCACTCGACTCTTTGCAACTGAGCTACCCTGGGATCGATAATTTTTTGACCCAAACTGTCGAACCTGATCGCTAGAGAAATTTTGCTACCCGAACCGAAAACGTGAGTAATTTCACCGATGCCAAAAGTTTTGTGAAGCACTTGCTCACCGACTTGCCAACTCTCAGCAGCACCTTGCTTTCCACGGGTTGCAGAAGCACTTTTGTTTGCAACTTGACTACTCCTGCGTGGAGTAGCTAATAACTCTTCGGGTAACTCCTCTAGAAATTGCGATGCTAGTGCAGGTTCGCGGGAACCGTAAAGGCGACGTTCGCGGGCGTGGGTTAAATACAATCTTTCTTGGGCGCGAGTAATACCTACATAACACAGGCGGCGTTCTTCTTCCAAAGATGAGGGATCGTTGATCGAACGGTAGTTGGGAAATAATCCCTGTTCCAATCCCACCAAAAACACAACAGGAAACTCCAACCCCTTAGAAGCGTGTAAAGTCATCAGTGAAACTGCTGTTTGTCCTTCTTTTAAGTTATCCAAATCGGAACTGAGGGCGGTACTTTGAAGGAATGCTTGTAAAGAAACCTCTTGGTTTTCTTCTTCAAATTGCAGCACCGCGTTAAACAATTCTTGGACGTTTCGCAATCTGTCTTCGGCTTCATCTGTACTCTGGGTTTGCAAGTCTTGAATGTAACCAGAGTTGTCCAGTACTCCTTGGACAATTTGGGAAACTGGAACCGTTTCTATTTGTGCTTGTAAGCCGCGAATCATCTCGGCAAAGGTATTGACAGCTTTAGCTGAACGTCCCGCCAATGTATTAACTGATGTCTCGTCAGTCAGTATTTCCCACAAGGGTGTGCCTAATTCTCGGGCGGCGTTAACGAGTGCATCGATGGTGGCTTTACCAATACCGCGTCGGGGAGTGTTAATGACTCGCAACAAACTTACTGTATCAGCTGGGTTGGCGATCGCTCTCAAATAAGCTATTACATCTTTAATTTCTTTGCGATCGTAAAACTTCAATCCTCCTACAACTGTGTAGGGAATTCCCAAGCGCACCAAAATCTCTTCAAACGGGCGAGATTGGGCGTTGGTACGATAAAGTATGGCAAAACTTCCCCAGTCCAACTCGGGATTCTGGGTTTCTAAAGTGCGAATTTGATTGATGACAAATTCTGCTTCCACAATTTCATCATCTGCTTTATAACAATAAATCTCTTCACCAGCACCGCGTGTCGGTTTGAGAACTTTATCAATCCGTTGGGTGTTATTTTCAATCAGTTGGTTAGCTGCTTGCAAAATGTTTTCGCAAGAGCGATAGTTTTCCTCTAGCTTCACCATTGAACGGGTATCGTCGTCCGGCAACCCATCACCAAAGTTTTGCTGAAAGTCCAATAATATGGTAAAATCAGCCATTCTAAATGAATAAATCGATTGATCAGCATCACCAACCACAAAAGCCGAGCGATCGCGCCAGTCCCATTCACTTTTTCTAGTTTCCCCGTTCGTTACCAACAGGCGAATCAGATCGTATTGAGTGCGGTTAGTATCCTGATATTCATCTACAAGGATATGGCGAAACTTGTTGTGCCAGTAACCCAATACCTGCTCGTTTTGCTGAAACAGTCTGACTGGAACCAGAATCAAATCATCAAAGTCGAGGGCGTTATTTTCTGCTAGCCTACTTTGATAAGAATTGTAAACTTCTGCAATCACCCGTCCCCGATAATTTGGTTGCTCTCGCTCGAATTCTTCAGGTGATAAGCTTTGGTTTTTGGCGTTACTAATAGCGTAGCGGACAGAACGTGGTTCAAATTTCTTGTCGTCTAGGTTAAGCTGTTTAGTAACGATTTCTTTGACTAGGCTTTGGGCGTCAGATTCGTCAAAGATCGAAAAATTGCGATTCCACCGACGTCCTTTTTCGTCTTGGTATTTTTCAATATCAAAGCGGAGAATGCGAGAAAATAAACTGTGGAAAGTGCCACACCACAAATCTTTGATGATGGTTCTCCAAACTTTTGACTTCAGCTTTGTCTGGTCGTATTCTGGCAACAAATCAAAACGCTCACCGTATTCTGTCATTGCCAACTGTTCGGTAAATAGCTTCTGAATCCGCTCTTTCATCTCCCGTGCAGCTTTGTTGGTAAAGGTTACCGCCAGAATATGTTCTGGATCGACACGGTGTTGCACAATTAGGTTAGCAATACGATAAGTCAGCGCTCGTGTTTTACCGGAACCCGCACCAGCAACAACTAGTAAGGGACCGCAGAAGTGTTCAACGGCGCGGCGTTGACTGGGGTTGAGGTGACTGAGGAAGTCGATGGTTGTGGTCATGGGTGTGAGGAGTGGGTAGGGCTAATACACAAGCCGCAGATATCAAATCGGGTTACATAGCTATTGATTAGGCTACACTATCCTACCCAAACTCTGTCAATCAAATTAGGTCTATGTGAACAGAGTCTATCATAATTAATGTAGAAGCAAGGGGAAAAAAGCTATGCTGTCAGTCAAAGGCACATTTCAAAAAGGTGTGATTCACCCAAGCGAATCAATAGAAGGGCGCGAGGGACAGTCAGTCATAATTGTCTTTGTAGAAGACGACAACACTGACAAGCCAGCACCAAAAGAAGACTCAGATTGGGATAAGCTGAGACAGTTAATTAACGACTGTGCAGTTGATACGGGTATTGACGACCTGGCACACCAGCATGACCATTATCTTCATGGAACGCCGAAGCGAGAATATCGTGCCGTGTCATCCCTTCAAAATTTGATTCCGTCAGATATCAATCCCCTATCAATATCAATTTCTATTTCCCTACTGACGCTGGCTTCAATAAAGTTCAAGTCAT
>CAZZVG010000443.1:0-5728 GCA_964657295.1 Iningainema sp.
TCCATAAATGAATTTACTTGCTCTGCATCCCTTTTTTGTATCGGTCAAAATGACTCAACATCAAATTTTCGTACAAGCTTCGTGCAATCGGATTTGGTTGTTTTTATACACCTCTAAAGTTCCAGACTGCCGACTATCCTGCGTGCCATCCCACACCCAATACTGATAATTGCCATTCCGAAACTTATAGACTCGAACTCCTTCTGTCGCTTTGCTCGTTCCTCTGCCTACACTCACATTGCCTCGAGAACTTTTAGAGCGGTAGAGAAGTTCACCCGAAGAATACTTTTTCCAAACATTGATATTGTAACCGCCCCGGCATTTCAGACTGAGGATTAAGTCAGCAGTAGAATCAGCAGTGGCTTTTAAGGAGAGAGTAGCTGAAATACAGGTTGTCACAGCAAGGAGTAAGGCAGATCTTTTTAGTAGTGTTTTCACAGTTTTCCCTAGAGATGAAGTAAGAGCGAGATGCTTTTGCAAGAATCAGGACTTATGCATTGATCAGAATACTACTTTATGGACAATACCCTTTGGAATCGCGAATTTATTTCTTGAATTGCTTGCTTGCTCTAAGGACACTAGAAAACTATGAAGAGACGGGAGACTGCTGCATTTTGTCTACCTTAAACCCGACTGCACGTGCCAGAGACTTGTATAAATTCCATTTTTTGCTAGCAATTCTTCATGCGTTCCTGACTCTACCAATTTCCCATATTCCATGACATAAATACAGTCGGCATTGCGGATGGTGGAAAGACGGTGGGCGATCGCCACGGTTGTTCTATTTACAGTAATCCGTTCGAGGGATCGCTGAATTGCGGCTTCTGTCTCATTGTCCACTGCCGATGTGGCTTCATCTAAAATCAAAATTGGTGGGTTTTTCAAGACAGCACGGGCGATCGCAATTCGCTGTCGTTGTCCGCCTGATAACTTTTGCCCCCTTTCGCCGACAATAGTTTCATACTCTTGGGGCAATCGCATGATAAAATCATGTGCTTCAGCAATTTTAGCTGCCTTGATGATTTCTTGATCTGAAGCGTTCAATTTCCCGTAGGCGATGTTTTCTGCGACAGTACCATGAAATAAAAATACATCCTGACTCACCAAGCCAATACACTGACGCAAGTCTTTGAGTTGTAAATTTTGGATATCAATGCCATCTACGGTAATTGTTCCCGATTGCACTTCGTACAAGCGCAATAAAAGCTTGACTAAAGTGCTTTTTCCAGAACCAGTAGAACCGACAATGGCAATTGTTTTCCCAGCCGGAATATGCAAGGAGAGATTTTTCGTGACTGCGTGTCTATCTTTATAAGCAAAAGTCACATTTTTAAAATCGATTTCGCCGCGTACTGTATCAATTGGTAAAGAACGATCCCCTGTATGAATGGCGATTGGTGTATCCAGCAAATCCATGACTCGATTAGTAGAAGCCATTGCCCGTTGATATTGGTCAAAAGTTTCACCTAATCTAGTTAAAGGCCAAAGTAATCGCTGGATTAAAAACACCAACACGCTGTATGTACCGACAGACATTTGGTGATTCACTGCTGCCATCCCACCATACAACAGCAATGCTGTAAATCCTACCAAAATCAACATCCGAATTAAGGGAACGAATGCGGCAGAAAGTTTAATGGCTTTGGAATTACTCCGACGATATGCTTCACTTTCTTCTGCTAGACGTGAGGCTTCATAATCTTCAGATGTGAAACTTTTGATCGTTGTAATACCGCCCAAATTATTTGCCAAGCGCGAGTTCAGCAAACCTACCTTTTCTCGCACATCAGCGTAGCGAGGTGCCAGCAAATCCTGATATGCAAACGAAGCCCAAAGAATGAATGGGATCGGTAACATTGCCATCCATGCCACACCAGGAGCCAAAATAAAGAAAGCACCACCAATAATGACAACTGTTGTCAAAACTTGTAGAATGTCATTTGCTCCCCCATCTAGAAAGCGTTCCAGTTGATTGATGTCGTCACTCAGGATCGACATAAAACCGCCTGTGCTGCGTTCTTCAAAATATTCTAGTTCCAACTCTTGGAGATGTTTGTAAGCATCCAGACGCAAGTTGTGTTGAATATTCTGCCCTAAATTACGCCAAAGTCGGGCAAAGGCGTACTCAAACACAGATTCTAGTATCCAGATAATGACAGTTAGGAACGAGAGAATCAAAAACTGGCTAAAGACATCTTTCACTCCCCACTGGGCAATGATAGAGTCTTGCTGTTTTACCACCACATCAACAGCGATGCCAATCAACAGGGGTGGTGCCAAATCAAAAATTTTATTGGCGATCGAACAAGCAGTTGCCTGCCAAATTTGATTACGATACTTATATCCATAGTCAAGCAGGCGCTTGAGAGGATAGACTGAACGCGATCGCCGAATTGATGACCGATGAGATGTAGATGCTTTAACCACAGTAGTTTGCAGTTGTGAGACAGCGATCCTACCATGAGTATCGATAATAATCTATCACCATAAAGCAAGAGTTACCAAATAAAAAAAAGGAGATGAGGAGTTGAAAAATCAGCAATTGGGAAGTTGGCAAGCGATAGTGGGGGGAATTATTGTCGCAATCGTAGTTATACTCAGCCTCAATTCTTTTTTCATTATTAATCCAGGACAAGCAGGTGTGATTAGTATCTTGGGTAAAGCTAGGGATGGGGTTTTAACAGAAGGTATTCACCTGAGAGCGCCTTTTATTTCAGTGATAGATGTGTATGATTTGACAGTGCAAAAATTTGAAGTGCCGGCGGAGAGTTCAACAAAGGATTTGCAAACATTAACTGCAAGATTCGCGATTAACTTTCGTCTCGATCCCGTACAAGTTGTTCAGGTAAGAAGAACACAAGGAACGTTAGAAAATATCGTCACTAAGATTATCGCACCTCAGACGCAGGAATCCTTTAAAATTGCAGCTGCTAGAAGAACAGTTGAGGAAGCCATTACCAAGAGAAGTGAATTGAAGGAAGACTTTGACATAGCATTAAGTCAACGCTTAGATAAATATGGGATAATAGTTTTAGATACTAGTGTGATTGACTTAACTTTTTCTCCTGAATTTGCCAGAGCAGTTGAGGAGAAGCAAATCGCGGAACAGCGAGCCCAAAGAGCCGTCTATGTAGCGCAGGAAGCTGAACAAGAAGCCCAAGCAGATGTCAATCGTGCTAAGGGTAGAGCAGAAGCTCAAAGACTTTTAGCTGAGACTTTGAAAGCCCAAGGAGGACAAATGGTGCTACAAAAAGAAGCAATTGAAGCTTGGAAGAGTGGCGGCGCTCAAATGCCAAAAGTGTTGGTCATGGGAGAATCTAAGAGCAGTTTACCATTCCTGTTTAACCTAGGCAACGTGCAGAATAAATCTGAATCCTAAAATGCAGGTAGGGCCTCTGCCCTACTCTTACTAAAAAACATTAAGGAATAGGTAGATTGGTAGAATAATTTCACTCTATGTAATCAAGATTAAGGTATCTACAAAGTTCTAACCTCGCACAACGGACAGAAGGCGAAGTTATATTGTATCTAACAAACATACTTAATAAATTTATTTATGTCAAGTAAGAATATCACTATCCAAGAAGCAAAAAAAATTCTGAATAAATTTAACTGCTTAGACATTGCACCAGCAATCAAGCAATCAGAAAAGAGTATAATTCGTGAGGCTTTACTTCTTTTTGCCAGCCTTTCTGACTATCAAATCTTGGGTATTTGCGCTGATACCGCACAGGAAGGAATGCTCGCCATGAAAACTTATTCTCTGGCTCTAGGTTACGAACCACCAAGCAATTTACCCGTTATTGAAGGACCAGTTTATATTAAGTTAAACGGGAAAAATGGCTTGTGTTATCTCGATTCATATTCAGGACATCATCGCGGTGTGCTCGTATCTTGTCAGTCTTACTCTAAAGAAGGCATTAACGAATTGTTCGGGCATTTACCGTCGGATTTATTTATTGAAGAGGTTAGTCATTAGTGGAGCTAAAAAAAACCAACAACTAGCAATCAATAACCAACAACTAACAACTAACAACTAACTAAACTCGATGAGTCTAATTACATTACAATCAGTCAAAAAAGATTTTGGCATCAAGGAAATTCTCAAAGATGCTAGCTTTAGCCTCAATGCTACTGATAAAGTAGGCTTAATTGGGACTAATGGTTCAGGCAAATCAACACTATTAAAAATGATTGCTGGATTAGAACCAATAGATGGGGGTCAAATTTTGACAACCTCCGGCTCTAAAATTATCTATTTACCCCAACAACCAGATTTAGATGAAAATCGGACAATTTTAGAGCAAATCTTCGCTGATAGTGAGGAACAAATGTCCTTAGTGCGTGAGTATGAGGAACTTTCGGCTAAATTAGCTCACACACCAGACGATAAGCAGTTGATGGGGCACCTCTCTACCGTTATGCAGCGGATGGAAGTCACTGGTGCTTGGGATTTAGAAACTAATGCCAAAATTATTCTGACTAAGTTAGGAATTACTGACTTTAATGCGGCGATCGCCACTTTATCTGGCGGTTATCGCAAGCGAATTGCTTTAGCGACAGCTTTGCTATCAGAACCAGATTTATTGCTGATGGATGAACCAACAAACCATCTCGATGCACTTTCTGTGGAGTGGTTACAAAGTTATTTAAATCGTTATCGCGGCGCACTCTTACTGATAACTCACGATCGCTACTTTTTAGATCGTGTTACCAATCGCATTATCGAAATCGACAGAGGAGATATTTACACCTACGCCGGTAACTATTCCTATTATTTGGAAAAGAAAGCCTTAGCTGAAGAATCTGCGCTTAGTAGTCAGCACAAACATCAAGGTGTATTGCGGCGCGAATTGGAATGGCTGAAACGAGGGCCAAAAGCTCGTAGTACCAAACAAAAAGCTAGAATTGATCGTGCCAGAGATTTGCAGCAAACTGAGTTTAAACAAGCTCACGGTAAAGTTGATATAGCCACAGCCAGTCGTCGCATTGGGAAAAAAGTTATTGAACTCGAGAACATATCCAAATCTTACAATGAACGCACCTTAATTAAGAATTTTACCTATGAGTTCAGTCCGGAAGATCGTATTGGCATTATCGGTAGTAATGGTGCGGGTAAATCTACGTTAATGGATATGATTACAGGTCGTCTTCAGCCAGATTCTGGTAGTGTGGAAATTGGGACTACCGTTCATTTTGGTTATTTTGACCAGCATTCAGAGGAATTACTCACAGCCGGAAACGATAACCAGCGCGTCATTGACTATATTAAACAAGAAGGAGAATTTTTCACCATCGCCGACGGAACTAAAATTACTGCTTCCCAAATGTTAGAGCGGTTTTTGTTTCCAAGTAACCAACAATATGCCCCAATTCACAAACTTTCCGGTGGGGAAAAACGGCGGTTGTTTTTATTGCGCCTGTTGATGGGTGCGCCAAATGTGTTAATATTAGACGAGCCAACGAATGATTTGGATGTGCAAACACTGGCTGTTCTAGAAGAATATTTAGAAGATTTTTCAGCTTGTGTCATTGTCGTTTCTCACGATCGCTACTTTCTTGATCGCACTGTAGATACAATTTTGGCCTTTGAAGATGGTGATATTCGCCAATATCCCGGTAATTATTCGGTTTATCTCGACTATAAAAAAGTAGAAGAAGAAAAGCAGCAACAAACTGCTAGCACTAAAGAAAAAGCGAAAAATGTAGAGGCAGAAAAAACCGAGTC
>CAZZVG010000444.1:0-5726 GCA_964657295.1 Iningainema sp.
GTGCCATCCGTCACTTAGAAAAGGGGCGGGTGGTAATTTTTGGTGCGGGTTCGGGAAATCCCTTTTTTACCACTGACACCACTGCAGCATTAAGAGCTGCAGAAATTGAGGCAGAAGTGATTTTTAAAGCCACAAAGGTAGATGGAGTATACGATGCTGATCCTCATATATATCCAGACGCAAAACGATTTAACACCCTTACATACACTCATGTTTTGGCAAAAGATTTGCGGATAATGGATAGTACGGCGATCGCCTTATGTAGGGAAAATAATATCCCCATTCTCATATTTGACTTAACCGTCCGGGGTAACATCCGTCGAGCAGTCATGAGAGAATCCATAGGCACGCTTGTGGGAGGTTCTTGTGAAATTAGCTGAAGCTGAGAGTACAATGCAAAAGACTGTTGAATCAACTCAACGGGCTTTTAACACGATCCGCACTGGTCGCGCTAATGCGAGTCTATTAGATAAAGTCATGGTGGACTACTACGGTTCACCCACACCCTTAAAATCACTGGCAAACATTAGTACGCCAGATGCTACAACGATACTGATTCAGCCCTACGATAAGAGCAGCATGAATTTGATAGAAAAGTCAATTTCTCTATCAGATGTGGGTTTAACTCCCAACAATGACGGTTCTCTCATTAGGCTCAATATTCCGCCCTTAACGAGCGATCGCCGAAAAGAATTTGTCAAACTGGCTGCTAAATATGCCGAGGAAGGGCGCGTTTCTATCCGCAATATTCGTCGCGATGCTATAGACACGATTCGCAAACTCGAAAAAAATACCGAAATCTCTGAAGATGAGTCACGAGATCAACAAGATGAACTGCAAAAGCTCACAAACAAGTTCACGGTCAAAATTGACGAATTGCTAGCTGAAAAAGAAAAGGACATCTCGACTGTCTAAATATTAGAGACACGCCCTTGCGTGTCTCTACTGATACTTTTAATTACACCGGAATAAGTTAGAAAAACTCCTTTAGTCGTCCAAAGTCTTAAGTAAAAATCCCTACAATATCCCTTTTACAATCTCATTTAGGAGCAAGAATTTAGAAAAATGTACGATTGTATTGTCGTCGGTGCAGGACCTGCAGGTGGAACATCTACATATCATTTAGCAAAGCTTGGGCGTTCGGTATTAGTTTTAGAAAAAGAATCTCTACCACGATATAAACCCTGTGGCGGTGGAGTTTCACCAGCGATCGCTGAGTGGTTTGACTTTGATTTTGCCAGCACAATTTCTACCAAGACAGATACAATTCGCTGCACTTGGAAAATGGGGGAGCCAGTAGAAGCAGAACTACAAACCCCCGAACCAGTTTGGATGGTACGACGTGAGATTTTTGACCATTTCCTAATTCAACAAGCACAGAAACAAGGCGCTGAGCTAAGAGATAACACGGGAGTTTTAGGTATTAATTTTAACACAGATCATTGGCAAGTGAATACAGCCAATGGACCAGTCATGGGTCGTTATTTAATTGCTGCTGATGGTGCTAAGGGACCGATGGCAAAATGGCTGGGCTTCAAAGAACGCAAACGCCGTTTGGCCGGAGCATTGGAGGCAGAAGCAAAAGCTAAAGTAGAGAATGGTAACATTGCTCACTTCGAGTTTGGCATGGTGAAAAATGGCTACCTCTGGAATTTCCCGAAAGCAGATGGCTATTCCATCGGCATCGGCACATTTATGGGAAACGGACAGCAGGACTTCAAGAGTATATTAAGTGAATATGGCCGCGAGTTTAAGTTGGATATTAAGAGTTGTCAGCAGTACGGTCACGCTCTTTGCCTGTGGAATGGCCATCAATTGCTCCACACTGAAAATGCGGTTCTCGCTGGAGAAGCAGCTTGTGTGGTAGACCCCTTTACAGCAGAAGGTATTCGTCCATCAATATTCAGCGGTCTTTTGGCAGCGCAAGCCGTTGACAAGGCGTTGAGTGGTGATATCAACGCTTTAGAAAAATACTCAGAAGCGATCAATGAACAATGGGGTACTGATATGGCTTGGGCGCAAAAATTAGCAGGAGCATTCTACAGCTTCCCGAATATCGGCTACAAAGTAGGAGTCAGACGCCCCTCTGCCGTGCGAATTATGGGGAAAATTTTGTGTGGGCAGTTACGTTATGGTGACGTTGCCGGTCGCGCTCTCAAACGTTTAATCCCTGGTATCGGTAGTTAATCGCCTAACTCGGAAAAAATAGGTTATTATTTATACGTTATTTAAAGTTAATTATAGAAAGGAGAATCGCAATGGGACTGAGTGACGGTCTGTTAGACCCGAATAAGAAGAAAATGGTCGTGGCTGAATGCACAAATTTGCTCGACGTGCAGGTCGCGAAGATGCAAGGGATTTCTGGTATAGCTTTGAAAGCTGGCTACACTGCTGTTAAGGGACTTGCTCCCAATTACTGTGCCGAGGCGATCGAGCGGCTTTTACCTGAATCCTTGACAGCAATCGATCCCATTTGGAGTGAGGGCGTACAGACAGGTGACCCGGTCGGACACTTGAGCCATAATAGCGATCGCACGGCAGACGCACTGTTGAACATTACCGACGTCAAAATCGAGAAAAGCAAAAACACGACCGTGCGAGGCGTGTATAGTAAACTCCGCAAGTCGGCGAAGAAACATGTGGAGGAGGCTGTGCCAAACTTAGCCAAGATCATCGATAACTACACTAAGAGTTAATCTTAATTAGTGATGGGTAATTGGGAATTGGTGAATTGTGTTTTTCTTCCCCATTACCCCTTAACTTCAAATTGTTTGACGGGAATTTCAATAAGAAACTCAGACCCTATACTGGGTTGGGATACACAGTGTAATCTGCCACCATGCTTTTCTATAATTTGGTAACTAATTGAAAGTCCTAAACCTGTCCCTTTACCCACAGGCTTGGTTGTAAAAAAGGGATCAAAGAGCTTGGTTTTTACTGCTTCGGTCATGCCAATACCATTATCCTTGATGGAAATTTGCACCCAGTCGCCTACAAGCTGCGTCCTAATAGTGACGGTGGGATGATAGTTTGTCATACCTAAATGAGGTGCCTGATGGCATGACTCCTCTAGAGCATCGATCGCATTTGCCAACAAGTTCATGAATACCTGATTGAGTTGTCCGGCAAAACATTCGACCAGCGGTAACATACTATACTGCTTATCAATCTCAATCCCTAAATTTAATAAATTTCCTTTCAGACGATGCTGCAATATCAATAGATTACTGTCGATTCCCTCATGAATATCAACAAGTTTTACCTCGGCTTGATCCAGACGAGAGAAATTCCGTAAGGTAAGAACAATCTCACTAATTCTTTCTGCACCTAATTTTAAGGAAGCAAACAGTTTTGGCAAATCCTCAGCAATAAACTCTAAATCTGCCACCTCTGCAAGTTGTTTAATCTCCGGCTCCGGTTCGGGATAGTGGTGTTGATAGAGATTGAGCATCTCAATCAAGTTCCGCGTGTACTCATCAATATGGATGAGATTGCCGTAGATGAAATTGACCGGATTGTTAATTTCATGTGCAACCCCTGCTACCAACTGACCTAAGCTAGACATTTTTTCACTGTGAATCAAATGAGCTTGAGTTTCCTGCAAATGTAAGAGTGCTTGAGAAAGTTGTGTCGCTTGCTGCTGAGAGTGTTTGAGCAGTTCCGCATGTTGTAAGGCAACTCCAAACTGAGAGGCAATTTGATTGATAAATTCAATTTCCGACTCTTGCCACGCACGCGATTTCCGGCATTGATGAATACACAGCAAGCCCCAGAGTTTCCCTTGCTTGAGCATGGGAACCACTAAGTTTGCTCTGACTTGGAAGCGCGACAACATTGACACATAACAATCGTTAAGCTCACTGTCATAAATATCAGTCACTGCATGAACGTAGCCAAATCTGAATTTCTCAGCATACTGTTCACCCACACAGCAATCGTACACTTTTGCCGCTAAAATTGAGAGGAAACCGTCCGCAACATCTTCTGCCACGACTTCGCCACCGTCATAGCTAGTTTCCGAATAGAAACGAAAGACAACCACCCGATCTGCATTGAGTACTCGGCGGAGTTCCTGCGTTGTCATTTCAAAAATCTCGTTTAAATCGAGTGACTCTCGAACTTTAGTAATCACACTTGCTAGGGTTTGCTGCCGTTCTGCCACATGAGCCAATTGTACGGATTGCGATCGCACTTGCTCAACATACTCAGCTTGCTGCAACGCTACTCCTAGTTGAGTGGCGATTTGAGCGAAAAACTCGACATCCATTGCTTCCCAATGGCGACTACCTGAATGTTGATAAGTTCCCAATAAACCCCATAGTTCTTGCCCAACAAAAATCGGAGTCGTGATGAACGCTTTGATAGAATATTGTTCGAGTATATCAATGTGGCATTGGGTAAATCCCATGCTGTACACATCATCGACTACAGAGGCTTCATTATGACGATAGCGTCCGCCTTGAGTTTCCTGTAAGTAGGTATCGTCCCAGACTACGCCTACCCCAAGTTTGACATTTATCTGCCATTGGGGGGTTGCCGATTTATAGTCACTGACAAATTCACCTCCCCAGTCAGCATTAAAACGATAGACTGCCACGCGATCGCTATGAAGTAATTGACAAACTTCCTCACTCGTGGTATAAAAAATGGTTTCTACATCCAGCGACTGTCGCATCTTAGCAATAATCTGCGCCAAGGCTTGCTGGCGTCCTACAGAGCGCTGTAGTTCTATAGTTGAGTGTTGCAAATCGGTGTTAGTCTGTTGCAGTTCGGTAGTGCGATCGCTCACTTGTTGCTCTAGGTTTGCATTCAGGGCTTGTACCTGTTGGTACAGTTGGTAGTGCTTGACAGCAGTCGAAAAGCGCTCACCTAATGCTTGCGCCAGCTTAACTTCTGACTCTGTCCACTGTTGTGCTTGTCCGGTTTTAAGTTGGTGCCACGCTTCAAAAGACTGACGCGGCATCAGTTGGCGAGAATCGGTATCAACACAGCCAGCCCAAATCGTTTCAATATTTACTTGATCGCGGAAGATACTCAAACAGCCCACGACAGTGGAACCATACAAAAGTGGCACAATCAACAAACCCCGAATTTGCGTCGCTTGGAAGCAAGGGGCAAGCGAGCGAAATAACGGTTCTTTGTAAAGATCGCTGATCGCCCATAAATTGGTATCTGAACTAAGTTCGTCGGGTGGAGGAGTTAAAGCATAAACGGCTCTCATCCATTTCACAATCCATGATTTAGCCCTCGGCTCTTCTAGATCTTCCACAGATTTAACAGCTGCTCCCAAGAGATATTTTTGCCACAAACGATGCTCTTCAATCGGTCTTCCAAGTCCTTGATCGAGTTGACTGGGCTGCTGCATTCCACAAGTATAGATTTTTGGGAGCTGATCGCCATCAGGCAGCAAATAGAGCCGTCCTCCAGAGCCTTGAATAGCAACCACTGTTTCTTCTAGGGCAACTTGAAGCTGCACGGTAGGCGTGGTATATAGTTGCTCGGTGACTTGATTAATGATCGCTTCTTGACGGGCAAGCGATCGCACTTGGTTGAGCAAGATTGATTGAGAAATGGCGATCGTGACTTGATCCACCACTGACTGAATAAACAGTAATTCTTGTTCTGTCACCACTCGGGCTTCTGAATGGTGAGACACTAATAGCCCCCACAATTGGGATGGTGGTTGTGCAGAAGGTAACGAATCTTTCCCAGTTTCCTTGCTCTTT
>CAZZVG010000445.1:0-5724 GCA_964657295.1 Iningainema sp.
TTCGCGAGAGAATATCGCGAATAATGTGGTTTTTCCAAAGTGGGATGCTCCCAATTCATTTGTCATTGGATGATGCCAAAAATCTATCTCTTAGAATCCCAAGTTTTAGGAATAGGAAAATTGCGAAGGGTATTTTGAATGACCAACTGGGAAAGATCAAACATACTCCATCAAGAAATGAAAAATCTCATCATACTTGGTGGATGCTTGCCATAGCGATCCAATCTTGAGTACGTTCTTCTGATTACTCAACAGTTCCTAATCCCTTTTTTCCCACAACTTCGCGCACGCGATAGATAGGGCGTCCTTGGGATTCATGATAAGTCCTCATGAGCAATTCTGCTAACAGACCAAAGCAAAATAGCTGTACTCCGGTAACTAAGAGGAGAACTGCTAAAATCAGCAGAGGACGATTACCAATGTCTTCTCCTAAAACAAGTTTTACAAAAGTTAAGTAAATGCCGATCGCTCCACCCCAAAGCATGGAAATCAAGCCCAACAGCCCAAAAACGTGCATCGGGCGTGTGAGGAACTTTTGCATGAACTTAATTGTTAATAAATCCATCAAAACCCTAAATGTCCGCCAGATGCCATACTTACTACGACCGAAGCGTCGAGCATGATGACGCACCGGGACTTCTGTAATTCTCGCTCCTTCAATATGCGCCAAGGCAGGCAGAAATCGATGCAGTTCTCCATAAAGGTTCATATCTGCCACAAGTTCAGCGCGATAAACTTTCAGCGAACAGCCATAATCATGAATATTCACCCCAGTCACCTTCCGAATCAGCCAATTGGCAATTTTGGAAGGTAGCAACCGTCTAACAGCTCCATCTTGCCGCTTTTGCCGCACCCCACTCACCAAATCGTAGCCTTCTTCCAGCTTTGCTAATAATATCGGTATATCCGCCGGATCGTTTTGCAGATCCGCGTCTAATGTAACAATAGCTTTACCTAATGCATAGTTAAAGCCAGCCGCCATGGCGGCAGTTTGACCGTAGTTGCGACGCAAAATGACTGCTTTTAAATCATAGCGTATTTGCGCTTGTTCTTTGAGAAAGCGTGCTGAACCATCTGTTGAACCATCATCCACACAGATAATTTCATAACTGATTTGACAAGCAGTTAAAGTAGAAGCGATCGCTTCTAGCAAATGAGGTAAACTTTCCTCTTCATTATGCACCGGCACTACAACGGAAACATCTGGGACTAATGTTGACGTTGCCTCATTTTTAACCGCCATTTCACTGTTCACCAAACCCCTCATATTTCTTTGCGTCCCTGTGGTTCATAACTCTTCACAACTCTTCCCGCACCGCGTAACTGCTGATTGTATGATCGACTGACTTCATCTCCAAGTTCCCCGAGACAGTCAATGCCAATGCCATTCCGTCCGATACTTTTTCCAGAACTATGAATATACGCATCATTTCCCAAATAGAGTCCCACGTGAGTTGCTTTTTGGGAAGTTCCGAAAAAGATCAAATCCCCAGGCTGTAATTCGGCAATGGCGATGGGCTGAGTGAAACCTTCCTGCTGATAAGCATCTCTCGGCAGCCAAATACCCACCGAGGCAAACGCTGTTTGCATCAACCCTGAACAGTCATAATTTGGTCCGACTGTACCACCCCAGAGGTAATAATTGGGTTGTTGCATTGCCCGATGGGTAAAAGCAATCGCCTCGCTCAGCAGTTTTTTTATTTCCGATTCCGAAAATGATCTAGCCTGGTAAGGTAAAGTGCATGGTTGTAACAAACTCATTTCCGTTAGTGACACCCACCCAGGATAGTCATCCTCACATAAACATACTTGTCTAGATGTACCTTCTACAAATATTAACCGCAAATGTCGTCCAGCCGCAGCTTGAGTTGCCAAGCGATCGCAATTGGGGGAATCGTATAAGTTGACATCGGCTAAGCAGTGATACTCATCTGATTTGGGATTTACTGACATTGGATTTGGGATTTTAGATTAAAGGATATTCTTCAAAAACAATGATTTTTTTTAATCAGGACGAACAACTCGAACAACTAGGTAACAGCATTTTAGAGGCAACTTGGGCCGCTTTGCCGATTTTAACCCGTAACCAAATTGCTCTGACTTGGATTGTCTACGATCCACCCGTACTCGTAAATACTGGTGGCGCGTTAACTCCGAATGCCTTTTGGAGCCATCCAGTCCGTGGTTTTACTTATCGTGGTGTTGAAAGAATTTACCCTGCAAGCATGGTGAAGTTGTTTTATTTGGTGGCGATTAACGAATGGCTGGAGAAAGGCATGACTTTCTCCAACAAGGAGTTAGAAAGAGCTATCCGCGATATGATTGTTGATTCTAGCAATGATGCCACGAGTTTAGTTATAGATATATTAAGTGGAACGACATCAGGACCAGAATTACCAACCGGACCATTTGATACATGGAAATATCAGCGTAATATTGTGAACCGCTATTTCCAGTCTTTGGGTTGGTTGGAAATGGAGAAAGTTAACGTTTGTCAAAAAACTTGGTGTGATGGCCCTTACGGGCGTGAACGGGCGTTTGTGGGAGAATTGTTCGATAATCGTAATATGGTGACAACAAATGCGATCGCCAGGTTATTGCATAGTATTGTTGGTGGGGTGGCTGTGTCGAGTGAGCGATCGCAAGCTATGATGGCTTTGATGAAACGTAGCCTCAACGTTAACGACCTACCACAAGATGTTGAGGAAAACCAGGTTACGGGCTTTTTGGGCGGTAGTCTTCCTCAAGAGGCACAAATTTGGTCAAAAGCAGGTTGGACAAGTCAAGTCCGCCACGATGCAGCGTATATTGAATTACCAGATAAGCCTCCATATCTCTTAGTGGTATTTACTGAAGGGAAAGCTATCGCTCATAACCGTAATATTTTGCCTTTCGTTTCACAGCAAGTCGCCGAAGCCATCAGTCGTTTGGGATAGTAGGGGCGGGTTTAATTTAGTAACTTGTCAGTAAAAACCAACGATCCTGGCAAACCCGCCCGTACAGTAATTAGTGGTAGTGGTAACAAACACCCAATACCACTACATAACTCGTTGCGGGAAAACATAGCGAGTTGTCCACAATGTAAACAAAGGTAGGCAAATCATATGAACTAATAAAACAGATGTCGCTACCCCAATGATCTGCCAATGAACGCCAAAGAGCAGTGCTACGGCAAATATGGTAGTAAATAACACATTCCACCGCAAATCCAAATGAGGTTTACCAATTGCTATAAGTAGCTGTGAGGCTGCATCTGCAAAAGGTCTTGGAATCGCTGATAAGCAGATTAATATCACTATAGGAACAGCAATTATCCATTTTTGACCAAAAATAATTGGTACGTAGAAATAAGCAAAACTAGATTGGAATAATACAAAGGGAATAATAACTAAGCTAATAACTCTCAAACTCTTTAAGTAACTTATTTGGAGATTGTTCTGTTCTGTTCTTACTGCACATAAGTGAGGCAAAATTGCCGATTTCATAGCATTAATAATACTCAAACTAATTCCCAATCCGGCATTAAATCCAAAGAAATATATTCCTAACTCTTTAACTCCTAAACAAACGAAAATAATTAAATAATCTAAGTTATTCCTGAAAGTCCGTAGTAAGTTAATCGCTAATATGTTTTGACCAAAATCCCATATTTGTTTCCAATACTTTGTGGTAAATCCTGTTTGAGGTCGCCAAGAATGATTATTCAAAAATATAATAATTTCTAGAGGTACTACTAAAACTGGTGGTAGAGCAAAAGCCCAGACTCCCATACCTAAAACAGCAAATATTGCCGAAAGTATAGTTGCTAAAGAATTCTGTATTGTATCATTAAACGCTATGACTTTAAACCGATTTTCTCTTTGAATAAGAATTCTTTGAATAGCTGCTAAAGGCCAAAGCAAATAAGCCGTGCCTAATACACAAATTGGTAAAATAATCTCATGAGTATTCTGAAGCCAAGAAATTGGAAACGCCGCGAGACACTGAATAATAAATAACCCGACAAAAATTAGCCAATTTAGCCAATACGCTGAGTTACACAACTCGTCTAGTTCTTGTTCTTCAGCTTGAATGATCTTTGCACAAATCCCTACCTCAGAAAAGGTGATAGCGAACTCTCGAACTGCGAGAATAACTGCTCCTAAACCATAGTCGTAGGGTGTCAGAAACCTAGCTATAATGACTACTAATCCCAAACGCAAGACTCTATAAAATATTTCTGCCATCCCCAGCCAGCCAAGATTGCGGATGAACTGGTTAGACAGTTTATTTTGAAAATTATTATTAATTTGATGAAGAAAATTCACTATTTTTTGCAATCAAGTAAATGGAAGTAAGTTAATTTAGACATCCCTTGATAATCACTGTTAAGTACTATAGCATTTTCAACTGATTTGTGAAGTTAAAATCAACTTATATGCTAACTTATATTTATCATTTTTCATCCAGTCCTGATGGAAAATGACTAATAACTCAATGACCAAGGATGTTTTTCTACACAAATGCGTAGCAGAACTTGGAAGTCGGCGAACCAAGATGAACCTCCCGCTGTATTGGCTCTCATATTAAGCAGTTTTAATGCCACGATAGGTCATCGCTCAGCGCAATATTTGACACCGGATGCCTATATATATATATAATTTTTGTCATCAGTCCAATTGGGGATGCCTTGCTTTATTATTTTTTTCTAAATCTCAAGTACATCTAAGGATGTAAGAATTTATGATTTGGTGCTAAATTTTGAATATTGCCAAGAGTGGACTCAAAACAATAGAATTCATTATCGGTTGTGGCAATATTATTTTTAGGTAGGAGTGAACGTGAGTAATATTTTTTCTCGTAAGGAAGTTGTTTGGTTGCTGAATTTATCAGTTTTGGCAGTTTTAGGAAGCAGTTCATCTGTTCTTGCTGAAACAACGGACACGAATAGCGGTTTTCACTTAACTCAAGATCAGGAAACTCCAGCGTCTTCCCATCAGATTAATGGTGAAGTAGATACGTCCACCCCAAACGTCTCTACTCAAACCCCGCAGCGATCCTCTGTCAAAGTAGCCCAGCAAGTAACAGGATCAAATGTAGCACAACCTGAGCAATTGTTCACAAACAATCAACTCGAAAAGAGCGATGGCGTCGTCACACCAGCTCCAGGAACAACAACGCAGTCTCCCAGCAATGTTAAACAGGAAAAAGTCAGTCGCGTTGTTACACCAGTTCCAGGTACCACAGCAACAACATCTGCAGCCTTCTCTACTAACTATACAGAGCCTACTTCTCAACCATCTGCTCCTAGCAAGACTCAGTTACGTAAATCATCCCATCGTCTAGCTCAAGCAGATATTAATCCAGGTAGAGCGACACGCGGTGGCTCTAGCTATCTGGGAGTAGCGGGCAACATTGGTTTGAGTGGCGGTAGCTCTGCTTTGGGTGACGGTAACTTCGCAATCATCAGCAAAATTGGACTCACAAGATCTATCTCTGTACGTCCTACAGCAATACTTGGAGATGATACCGTACTTCTGTTTCCAGTCACCTACGACTTTTCCTTTCAACCCATCTCAGATCCTTTCAGCCCACCACTGCCCATCGCTCCTTACGTTGGAGCCGGTGCAGCTGTTAAAACTGGTAGCAACTCTGAAGCTGCCTTCCTACTCACTGGTGGTATAGATGTGCCTATCAGTTCTCAATTTACAGCCACAGCCGCTATAAATGCAGCATTCTTTGATG
>CAZZVG010000446.1:0-5721 GCA_964657295.1 Iningainema sp.
GATCGCGCTTTCGATAATTATCTGGTGAAGTTGTACGAGTATTTACAGGTGTTGGAGAATCGGCTTTTTTCTTCTGGGTTGCATACGTTGGGGGATGTACCGAATGAGGAGGAAATGGCAGGGTATTTGCAGGCTTATTTTGGGGATGAGCAGCCAAAAAGCGAAGAACATCAAGAGGAAGAAAGGCAAATAAGAGAATTGTTGATGCAAACAACTGATGAGTTGACAAATTTGTTGCGGGGTTTGAATGGAGAATATATTTTGCCTGCACCTGGGGGTGATTTGTTGCGGGATGGCGCAGGTGTTTTGCCAACGGGGAGGAATATTCATGCTTTAGATCCTTACAGGATGCCTTCGTTTGCGGCTTATGCCAGAGGGCGGGAGATTGGGGAGAAAATTATTGCCCAGCATTTGCAGGAGTTTGGGAAATATCCAGAGACTGTGGCAGTGATGTTGTGGGGTTTGGATGCAATTAAAACTAAGGGTGAATCTCTAGGTATTTTGTTGGAGTTGGTGGGTGCGGAGCCTGTCAAGGAAGGTACGGGGCGAATTGTTCGTTATGAGTTGAAGCCTTTAAAAGAGGTGGGGCATCCTCGAATTGATGTGTTAGGGAATTTGTCGGGGATTTTTCGGGATAGTTTTGTGAATATCATTGAGTTGTTGGATGATTTGTTTCAACGGGCGGTTGATGCAGATGAACCGGAAGACTCGAATTTTATTAGAAAACACGCCTTGGCATTGCAGGCGGAAGGCGTTGAGAATGCCTCTGCAAGGTTGTTTTCTAACCCCGCAGGTGATTTTGGTTCGTTGGTGAATGATCGTGTGGTGGATGGGAATTGGGAGTCTGGAGAGGAGTTGGGCAATACTTGGCAAAGTCGGAATGTGTTTAGCTATGGGAGAGAAGATAAAGGTCAAGCTAGACCCCAAGTTTTGGATAAACTATTACAGACTAGCGATCGCATTGTCCAAGAAATCGATTCGGTAGAATATGGTTTAACCGACATTCAAGAATACTACGCCAATACAGGCGGTTTGAAAAAAGCAGCAGAAAAACAACGCGGACAAAAAGTCACAACGAGTTTTGTGGAAAGTTTCTCCAAAGACACTGAACCCCGCAACTTAGATGATTTGCTGCGGATGGAGTATCGCACCAAATTGCTGAATCCTAAATGGGCGGAAGCAATGGCAAATCAAGGTTCGGGCGGTACTTTTGAAATTTCTCAACGCATGACGGCGTTAATTGGTTGGGGTGGAACTGCGGATTTTACTGAGGATTGGGTATACGAGCAGGCGGCGGATACTTATGCTTTTGATGCCGCAATGGTACAGAAGCTACGTACTAGCAATCCCGAAGCTTTCCGTAATATCGTCAGCAGAATGTTAGAAGCCCACGGACGCGGTTTTTGGAATGCTGATGATGAGAAGTTGCAGAAGTTACGAGAGTTGTATGATTTGACAGATGAGGAGTTAGAGGGTGTAAACTAGTACAAGTCGGCAGAAATAAGTAGACCATTTCAAATGGTTTTTTCTATCCCTCTAAAACTTATGCCACATTTAATTAAAAGTTGTATACTCAGCCGGACTATATCAATGGTCAACTTTTCAGTAGACTTCGATTAGTGTATTCTAAAGGACAATGACTAGATTTCCATATGATCGGTTTGCCAAAGATTATCTTCAAGAATTATTATCACCATTAGGCACAGTAGAAACAAGTAAAGATGTTTCCGGAGAAGTACGTGAGATTGATGTTTATTTCGCACCTTCACCAGAACCGCAAATTGATAAACAAAATTTAGGATTGCTAGGAAGATTTACTGATACAACGGCATTGATTGAACCATTTCGTAATGCAGCCACAAAGTCAGAAGTGCGTAGTTGTATGGGTAAGTTGTTTGATACTTGTGCCGTTTTTGAACGTGAAGCTAAACGTAATGATACAAGATTGGAAGAAGATTATTTACCAAAGTTATGGATTCTCTCGCCGACAGCATCTGAAGATTTTTTAGAAGGATTGAATACTGAACTTGATGTAGAGAACTGGTCATCAGGTATATATTTTCTGGGAGATGTCCTTAGAACAGCAGTGGTAGCAATCCATCAATTACCAGTAACTCCTGAAACTCTTTGGTTGAGATTATTGGGTAAGGGAAGAGTCCAGCAAAGGGCAATTGAAGAAGTTCAGGCATTAGATGTTAATAATCCTTTACGTGCTAAAGCAATAGATTTATTAGCTTCCTTGAAAACTACTTTAGAATTAAATCAGAATTTAGACACAGAAGATAGGGATTTAGTTATGCAGTTATCACCGATTTATGAACAACGGTTGGCAGAGGTTAGACAAACTGAACGTCGCACGATTATTGAAAACTTACTTCGAGTTCGGTTTGGTACTTTAGATGAACAACTATCAGCAATTGTTGAACCTTTATTAGCATTACCACCAGAAGAATTTAGTTCTTTATTGTTACAATTATCTCGCGAAGATTTATTGACTAGGTTTACTCAACAGTAGCCACTGGTTTGTTGTAACTTTTCACTCTCCCCCCTCAAGTAGCAACTAAAGGAGTAACAGGAATGGAAGGAGGTAATATACCCTTGCTAAGACCAGGGGTCAACTTTTCTCAACCGACAAGTTTCAATCACACCTAAATAGATCTGGAAATCTGGTAGCCCCGCATTTTTAAATCGGGGCGGAAAGATGACACGTTCGGCTTCATTATTGGTGGGTGGCAATCCCGGATGATAGACAAACGCGACTACAGCGTCCCAGTCCCTTAAAATCTCTAGTGCCATTTGGGCGAGGTCGTCTTTGCTCAGTCGATTCATGGAGTCTCAAAGTCATAGGAAAATTAAAAACGTTGTCTCAAAAACAGTCAATGGCAGTTTATCAAGTTCGACTCATGAATGCTGCAATGGGGTTAGATCGCACTATTGAAGTCGCAGACGATCAGTATATCCTCGACATAGCAAAAGAAGCTGGTATCAACCTCCCTTCTGGGTGCAATCAAGGAGAGTGTTCCGCTTGTGTTGCAAAGATCATTAGTGGAAAAGTCGATCAAAGCGAACAAAAGTTTTTGCGTCCAAATGAAATCCAAGCTGGGTATACAATTACCTGTGTCGCTTACCCCTTGTCGGATTGCACTTTAGAAACTCATCAAGAACAAGTCTTGTATAAATCAGCGCTTTACTTCAAAGCCAATAATGTACAGTGAGTAGGGGCGGGTTTAATCAAGTTAACATGTAAGTCAACACAAGGTCTTGTGAAACCCGCCCGTACTTAATATTTTCCCTCTCCTACCTCTTGTCTCCTCTCAATTACCAGCCAAATGGCATAACATAAATCTGCCTAGATAGAGAGGTTGAAGCGTCGTATATCTTCGACTATAGAAAAAGAGCTTTAAAAGTAAGTGTCTCTGTTTCTTGGAGAAAAATTAAGATGGGAATATTTTTAACCACCATAGCTACGGCTTTGAGCCTGTTGATTGTTGATTTAGTTGTTCCGGGTGTTGACATTGCCAATTTTCCTGCAGCTATGATTGCTGCGTTGGCCATTGGTTTGATTAACGGATCGGCTAAACCAGTTTTATCCACTCTATCGTTACCACTTAACTTCCTAAGCTTTGGAGCATTCTCGCTTGTAGTCAATGGCATCTGTTTCTCGATCGCCGCATTTTTGGTTCCGGGATTTAGTGTACATGGAATCATCGGCTTTTTTCTAGCTCCTGTAGTTCTGTCTTTTGCTAATACCTTTATTGGCAACTACTTTGCCGAGAAGAATTCGCTTTTGAAGAGCAGCGATAGTGCAAAAAGCAATGCTCAATTGCCCTCTAGTTAGTTATCAACATTGAGAGAGACGTAACTATTCTCGTCTCTACTCAACACCGAACCAAGTTAATTCCTTTGGCGGAGTTCTTTATTCGGTAATTTACAGATAATGGAAATGAAAATAGTTTAAAAAAGTAGCAGCTATCCTATGAAATTACTTCGTTTTATTCTTGGTATTCTCGTACCTCCACTAGGTGTATTCCTGTCAGTTGGAGTAGGTCCCACCCTACTAATCAACATTCTGCTAACAGTTTTAGGTTGGCTTCCTGGTAGTATTCATGCAGTTTGGGTCATCGCCAAGCATGAAGAAAAAATGAATACAGAGGGAGAAATATACTAAACCTTGAAGTGCTATTTTATCTGATGAAAAGACGTCAATTTCAGCTTGGCGTCTTCTTTGTGTCTTATGATTTATCTGTATCTTACTCAAAGTTGGTCAATAGTGTGTAAGTCTGTGCAGGGAAAATTCTCCATACTATCAGAACTTAGCGAGCCTTCTTCTTCTCTACCAGTTGCTTTAAGCATTACAGCGAGAGTTTCTTCATCTGCTTCAAACCATTTTCGGTGCAAGCAAGTCGCGCAGTTTAATATAGTCTACTTCTACCTCTGAACTCCAATTATCATCAGGGTAAAGGCTAGGAATCGTAGGTATAGAAGCCAGTTGGGGAGGATTAATAATTGGATTCAACGCTTGCAGCTTTTACTGAAAGAACTTCGAGAGTGAGAAGAAATTCGCACCTAATTCTTGAAGTTGTTCTTGGGCATATCGGATTAAATTTTTCTGGTTTAATATCCCGGTGAATCACCTGTTTGGAGTGGACGAACTGCAACACGGGCAGCAAGTTGTTTAGTAAAGCTATGATTTGGTCTTCATTAAAAGCACCATTGTTCTTAAGTTCATCTGCCAAATTCTGCCCATCGATAAACTCTTGTACCAAATATTGCTGATTATCTTGAGTGAAGTATGCCAACAGTTCCGGAATCTGAGGATGTTTGCGTCCTAACTCATCCAACTGTGCTGCTTCTAATTTAAATAACTCAGCTGCTTTCTCAATGTTGTTATACCAATTTAATATGAAGCTGCATATAATAGAGGAGTTGCAGGTTCCATAAATTTAAATCCCTATGAGCCGCCGATTCAATATTGCGATCGCAGAAAGCGAAGAGGAATTGAAAAAACGTCTACAGACAGCTAGGCTAGGAAACCAAAAAGAAAAACTCCAGATGTTGTGGTGGCTCAAAAGTGGTCAGGTAAAGGAGCAGCAGCAAATAGGGGAACGTTTGGGCAGAGACACATCAACAATCACAAGATGGTTACAGAAATACCGTAATGGTGGACTTTCAAGCTTATTGGAAATCAAGAAGGCACCAGGAGCAAGTCGAAAAATTAGTGATGACGCGATCGCCGCACTTAAACACGAGTTGGAAACAGGGCAAGGGTTTAATAGTTACGGTGCAATTGTTGAGTGGTTAGAAAAGGAACATGGGCTTCCTATAGAGTATGGGACGGTTTATGGATGGGTAAGATATCGATTGGGAGCGAAGTTGAAAGTTCCACGTCCCCAAAGCTACAAGCAGGATGAACTGATTGTATCTGAGTTTAAAAAAAACTTGGTCCGTTATTACTAAGCCTGGAGTCGTTGCTAGCACAAGGGAAGCGCATTCGTTACCTGTGTCAGGACGAAACCAGGGTAGGGATGAAAACTCTGACAGGCAAAGTTATTACTGCCCCGGGGGCAAAACCTAATGTACCCGTGAAATGGGGACGGGAAAATTTTTGGATTTATGGTGCCATCGAACCTTTGACGGGAGACCATTTCCTGCACGAGTACCCCCAGCTTAATGGGGAGTATTTTCAGGAGTTCTTAGACTGGCTGTCCCAGCAGTTAGGAG
>CAZZVG010000447.1:0-5718 GCA_964657295.1 Iningainema sp.
AGATCTTAAAGCAATGTAGAACTTTTTTGTAGATACTGAAAGGCTGAGGACATTGCATTAAGCTGATCGGGCAATCGAGAAATTTAAATCAGCCAATCAAATCCCTCAAATATGACGGGATCATACCTAAAGGTGATGTTTACAAGAACTGGTAATGGCTATTATACTATTCAATTAGTCAAAAAATAACCAGGGAGTATTCGATCATGCAAGTTAGTGCGCGTAATGCTTTAAAAGGCACAATTAAAGAGGTTCATCCAGGTGCAGTAAACAGCGAAGTCGTTTTAGAAATCGCACCCGGAGTAGAGGTAATTGCAATCATCACCAAGTCCTCAGCAGAAAATCTAAAACTTGAGAAAGGTAAGCAAGCCTATGCTATCATCAAGTCATCAGATGTTATGATTTCGATTGATTAACTAGCTTAGGAAGGCTTACGTATTGGCTCTAGGCGTTGTCGTTAGTTCAAATTCCTCAAAAAAGCAACTCTTAGAGCCAGACGGCTCAGCATAGGTCAAGAATTGTCAGAACAGGTGTTCCTCTCGGTGTGACTGCCTTCCACAAACAGCGATCGCACTTCTCTAATCAAGTACCTCCACTAGCTTTTCTATTGGGCAGTAGGTAAGAAAGGTTGCGTAATAAGGTTAAAGCGAATCCTAACCCCAGAACAATAAGCTTTGTAACAAATTTTGCTTTCAACATCAAATTTTCTCCTGTATCAACCACATAGTTATTTCTGCCGTGCTGCATTAACTTTTATATTTCATGATTAATTTCGACTTGAAGGTAAGAAATTTACAAAATAAGTTGGTAGATTTTTATAAAAATGTACAAATGATAACAATTACTACTTTTGACTATGTGATAATTTTGGCTACATAACTTTTACCAGATCGTCGGCACTCATCTTCTCAAATATATAAATCACCACTTGACGCATTCGCCTGTGAGGAAAGCGGCGGTAAATTCGCAACCGATAATCAATCATCCGAAACAGAATATTGGCTTTGGGTTGGGTTTAAAACTCCAAGTGCAGCACTGTCTGCTCTTTGTATGCAAATAGGCTATTAGGCGCTTACAGCACTGTCAGGGTTATCTTGATTCAAGATAGTGCAAAGACTAACTGCTACTGCATCTCCGCTTTTACCAACTTAAATTTTCAAGTTGTTGTTCTGATTACAATTGCCACAAATATTAATTTAGTTACAGAGAAGATTATGAATTTTTTGTTATTTTCATTTACTTTAAAAAATAATTTAGCTATCTTTATAGATAGCTATTATTGGCTGATAAAAATAAAGGAGATAGCCACACAATCTCAAAATTGCTAATATTAGTGCGAACATTACCAATAAGTAGAGAGTATTATAATATGGAAGTCAGCGCTCGTAATAATTTTACAGGAACTATTAAGAAACTGGAAAAAGGACCGATCAACACAGAAGTGATATTAGAGATTGCACCTGGTGTAGAAATAACGGCAGTTATCACTAAAGCGTCTGCTGAAAATCTCCACTTAGTTGAGGGTGGACAAGCGAATGCTGTAATCAAAGCATCTGACGTGATGATTGGTGTCTAAACATTTTTTATTTTTTTCAAAGCAGGACTATTTCCCAAATTCCGCAATCCAATTAAGTTTTTTTCTTTGTAGCTGAAGTCAGTTAAAACGGACTAAAACCTGATAGTTTGTCCGTTTTTGCTGAATGTATACTCTTACAGAATTATGTCAATCTTCAAACGTCCGACTACCACTACAAGTCATACATGCGCTCATTGCTTGCTCCGGGCTAAATGCTTACAATAAGTTTTAGTAAATGCTGTGCCAAGCTTTCACAAATAAATCATTTTCGAGTCTATTTACTAAAAAAGGTGAGTAAATAGGACTAGTATATATCAGATAAAGACTAGCCTTAACATTATATCATATATGTTTAGACATACCCAGATAGTGATGTAAGGGTGCTCCTGTAGGAACATCCCTACCAACAGTTTTAGTGAAAGCGTCCTGCGCTTCGCAGAGCAATCAGGCACCAGCTTCACTCTTTGTCTATTTGGGCAGATGCAACGCCCCACAGTCGTATATGCCTAATTTCATCTCCCTTATGTTAGAGTTTGCTCACAGAAAAGCTTGACTTTTTATTGACTATGTTGGTATTTTCTCTTTTGTATAGTGAAGAACATCGTAGCCAACATAAAAATCTGAGGATTTCAGCAAGCAAATGAAAAAACATTTTTTCGCAGTTTCTGTGACAGTTTGTACCTTCAGTGTTCTTCTACCAATTCAAGCCTTTGCCACAACCCTATACGCAGCAGGCAGTTTAACCAATGCGCTTACATCCGTCAGCAATGACTTCACTCAAGACACAGGAATAGGCGTGAACACAGTATTTGGGCCGTCTGGGATCAGGGAGCAAGCAATCGAAACAGAACTCCAACAAGGGCAGCCCACTGCTGATGTCTTTGCCAGTGCAGATGCTGGGAATCCACAAACACTGTATACTAAGGGATTGAGTACTCAGCCAGTGGAATTTGCTCAAAACAAGATTGTAGCCGTATTCTCATCAAAGTATTCCCAGACAAAAATTACACCAGATCAAGTGTTAAATTACTTGCTCGATCCCAACGTCAAGTTGGGAACTTCGACACCCATATCAGATCCCCTTGGCGACTACACTCAAAAGATATTTGAGCTTGCTAATTCATCCCAACCTGGTAGTTTCGATATTCTTAATAATAAAGCCTTACGCTTAGTAGGTGGATCTAACTCGCCAACAGTCCCATCAGGGCAAGACAGCGTAGCGTACTTCCTAGACAACACTCAGCAAGCAGATGTTTTCTTGAGTTACTACACTGGCAGTCTCACATCGCAAAAAATTGATCCTAGTCTGCAAGTGGTTGATTTACCAAATTATTTGTCTGTTGCAGCGCCTTTTGATTTGACAACCATCAAAAATGCTGATCCTAATGCACAAAAGCTCGCAGATTATATTTTGTCACCGAAAGGACAGCAAATTTTGCAATCATATGGATTTCTTAGTCCCGCAAAATCTGTACCCGAACCCAACGGAGTTGGCGGACTGTTACTAGCCGCAAGTATGGCATTTGCAGTACAGAAAAAATTAGCGGCTAAAAAAGCCAAAAGCACCAGTACACCATCGGTGATAGGTTAAGGTCGTAAAGAATTTGTCAATAATATCTGACACCACCGTCTTGTTACGAAAATAAAAGCTCAAAAGGCTATATTTGGATATCTTAACTACGGCATGAGGTACTTGTCGTACCAAGCAAAGTAGCGCTCTAGTCGATCACGCAGATAACTTGGCTTGCTAAGTTCATGATATTGAGCAGGGTAAATGATCAATTGAGTATTAATCCCAAGACTCCTGAGTGCTTGATACATTTGTTCAGAGTTGAGCAAGGGAACTTCGGCATCCTGCTCACCGCATAAAAACAGAGTTGGTGTGACAATACGATCAGCATGGAGGAAAGGAAACGACAGCCGCAACCAGGTGTCAAGATTTTTCCATGGTACGCCCAGTTCCTGCTGATAATCACGGACATAAGCGTCGGTACCGTAGCCGGCTAAAATGTTAGATGCACTTGCACCACTCACTGCTGCTTTAAAGCGTCTGTCTAAAGCGATGGTATAGTTTGTCAGTATACCACCGTAGCTCCACCCACCTATCCCAAGTCGTGATGGATCGGCTATTCCCTGTGCCACTACGTAGTCAGCAGCGGCGAGAATATCTTGTGCATCTTTATTTCCCCAATCAGCATAGATCGCTTTTGAAAATGCTTCACCCCGTCCTGAACTACCGCGCGGGTTGGCACCTATGACGACATAGCCGTGAGCGGCGAAAATTTGCCAGTCAAACATAAATTCATTTCTAAACTGTCCTACTGGGCCCCCATGAATCTGGACGAGGGTAGGGTACTTCTTCCCTATCTGAAAGTCCGGAGGCAGGACGATAAATCCGTGGATTTGTGTCCCATCTTTGCTCTGGAAACTGATCTGTTTAGTTTTACCCAGCTTCAGTTTTGTGAGTAGCTCGTGATTTTGGTGAGATAATGAACGGAGTTCACTGCCTTCGAGGCCGAAAACCTCATTAGGCTCTTGTGGTGTTGATGATAGTAGGGCGATTTTGCCATCACGCCCTAGATCGAAAGCGCTCACAGTCCTACGTCCAGCAACTAGCCTTTCTATTTGACCTCCAGTTACTGGTACTTTCGCCAACTGGACTGCGCTATCATCCTCAAGTAAGAAGAGAATCGAACTACCATCAGCCGTAAAATGTGGCTTGACTACGTTGCGATCAAGAGTAGAAGTCAGTAGACGGGGTCTGCCACCACTGGCTGGAATGACAGCAAGATGGTAAACTGCGTATTCAATGAGCTTCTGTTGACCACCTTGGAGATAAGCGATTAACTTGCCATCTGGACTCCAGACAGGTCTACTGTCCCAGGATGGATCGTTGTCTGGTCCGTCGAAAGTGGTAAGTTGGCTTGCTTTTGTCCCTGGCTTTGCTTCAATGACATACATGTCCCAGTTGTTGTGGCGATCAAAGTCGGCACCCCTCTTGGTGACAAAGGCAATACGCTTGCTATCTGGTGACCAAGAAGGCAAATACTCATTGAACTTGTCAGGTGTTAAGATCTCTGCTTTACGGGTAGCTAAGTCGAACAGGTAAAGGTGATCGCGCTTGTTTCCCAAATATCCAGTACCGTCTTCTTTGAACTGGAAGCGATCAATAACTATGGGCGGTGGGGTTGTATTCTGTGGCTTGTCTTCGGGATCGGGGTCTTCTGCAACCACAGCTAGCCTTTTACTATCAGGGGACCAGACAAAATCAGAGACGCCTCCTTTGAAGTCTGATATCTTTTGTGCTTCACCGCCTGCAAGGTTCAACAGCCAAATCTGGTCGCTCCCACTATTTTGTCGGCTTGATAGGAAAGCCAGGTATTTTCCATCTGGACTGAACCGGGGAGAGTACTCGCTGTCTTTGCTATTAGTTAGATGTAGAGTTTGGGAGCCATCCCATGAAGCCATGTAAATATCTTTGTTCTTGGTGTCGTTCTTGAGATCGACATTTTCCACAGTATAGGCAATCCATCTTCCATCTGGGGATATCTGAGGATCGCCTACCCGATGGAAAGCAAACTGATCGTCAAGGGTTAGCAAACGTTTTTCACTTGCAAGCAAGCGAGAATTTGAGCTGACCAAACCAACTATTACACTGCAGACTAACGCAAGTTTCCCAAACCTTTTCATCTGAAAATTCTCGATATGTTGGAAACCGTGTGGCTGAGCGCCCACGGAGGAACAGAAGCGTAAAGCAATGATTGTATCCATCATATTAGACAAGTCAGTAAGCGGGCGTAAAAACATAACTTTACATTGAGGTCAAGTCTTCTGCACAGCTATATTCTTTCCGGAGAGCACGGCGCTGTTAATGGTTGGTAGGGGCGGGTTTAATCTCATCACTTGTCAGTCAAAACGAACAATCTTGTCAAAATCGCCCTTACAGTTGTTATTCGATATCACAGCATCTCAACATTTGTGTACAAATTTATGTTTTTTTGCGCCAACTTACTTAGCTCTTTTGAAACGACTTAATTCCAAACAATCTAATTGATAGAGTTTTGCAGCTCATAATTCTCACATTTTATGTGATTTTTCAAATCCTGAATATAGCTTTCTGGTTCACTGCTTATTTCAGTATT
>CAZZVG010000448.1:0-5713 GCA_964657295.1 Iningainema sp.
CACCAGTAAGGAGATGGGAGGCGCGGAGTTGGCAGTTAGGAATTATGAGTTATAACTTATAAATCACAGTTCTTAACTCCTACTTCCCCTTACCCAATTTATGCATCGAATGCTATGGGTATTGACTCCCATCTTCTTTTTGGCTTCATCGTGTGATGTCATTTTTCGTGAGAATCCTGTTGTGCATCTACCTCCAGAACAAACTGAAGTGCCAGTAACCGGGAAAAATCTTTCGCGGCTGGAACAACAGGTGATTGTAGAAATGAATCAGGCAAGAACAAAACCTGCGGCCTATGCTGTTGTATTGGAAAACTATCAGCGGCGCTTTGAAGGTAACCAAGTCAAAATAAACACTCATCTCTACTTGCAGACAGTAGAAGGAGTGAAAGCGGTGGATGAGGCGATCGCTTTTCTGAAGTCAGTCCATCCTGTAGGAGCTCTAGTTGCATCCAAGGGGTTATCTTTAGCAGCTCGAGATCATGTTAAAGATCAAGGAGTCAAAGGTTTGGTTGGTCACCATGGTAGCGATAAAAGCGACCCGTTTAAACGCATGAGCCGTTATGGAAATTGGAAAGTTATTGCTGGGGAAAATATCAGCTATGGTTCTAATACGGCACGGGATATTGTTATGCAGTTAATTATTGATGATGGTGTGCCTGATCGCGGTCATAGACACAACATGTTTAACCCGGCTTTCAAGGTAGCAGGAGTTGCTTTTGGTACTCACAAAACATATAGGCAGATGTGCGTGATTGACTATGCTGAAAAATATGTAGAACATTCCTAATCACAAAAGATGAGCGATCGCCAAAGTTATAGTTCTTCAAGATCCTTAAATCTTAACGTCCACGTTCAAGGCACGGGCTTCCCAATTCTTTGCTTACATGGCCATCCTGGTTCTGGTTCTAGTCTATCTGTCTTCACCAATCACCTCTCAAAACGTTTTCAAACTATTGCTCCAGACCTGCGAGGATATGGCAAAAGTCGCTTTCATGAAAAATTTTCCATGAACGACCATTTGACCGACTTAGAGGCGCTTATAGAGCGATTTCACATCGAAAAATGTTTGGTCTTGGGATGGTCTTTAGGTGGTATTTTGGCGATGGAATTGGCACTCAAACTACCACAACGCATCACTGGGCTAATTTTAGTAGCAACAGCTGCCCGACCGATCGGTAACCATCCACCCATAACTTGGCAGGATAATCTTTACACTGGGATTGCGGCACTCTTAAGCTGCATCCAACCAAATTGGCAGTGGAATATCGATAATTTTGGTAAGCGATCGCTCTTCCGCTACCTAATCCAACAACACACCCCCACAGCTTACCGTTATATTGCTACCGTTGCAGTGCCAGCTTATTTGCAAACCTCTCCTACTGCAACCAACGCACTTTACACCTCGATTCAAGCTGGGTACAATAGGCTCACAGACCTACATCAAATTCACTGTCCCACTCTGGTACTTGCTGGTGCTCAAGACCGCCATATTACGGCTGCTTCTAGCTTAGAAACATCTCGGCACCTCAGAAACAGTGACTGGCAATGCTATTCAAATACTGCCCATCTCTTTCCTTGGGAAATACCCAACATAGTCCTAAATGATATTGATCGATGGCTTGAAGAACACCCGCAAGTCTCCTGAAATTGTCTAAGCGATCGTCTCCAGATATTAAGCTGGAGAACAATCAGAGCCTTTTGACTGTTAAACTATCACACGCACTACACCCTTTTTCATAAGGGTTGTCCTAAGTTAAAGAACGATAACTATCTTAATGAAAAAGTGTGCTTGGACGTCCAGTCTTGCAATTACATTTGACCACTAAAGACAGGCCTTACTTTGCGGTCAATCTTTTCCCCCAAGTCTTCAGCAATTGTCAGAACATTTGGTTTACAGCGCTTAACATTGACAGCAATTCCTTGTGCTCCCTCCTGTTCCAAATCTTCCATGTAACCATTGATTGCCGATTTGGCATCAGTTACATTCAGGAATGGTCCAAAGTAATAAGTGCAATGGGGGTTTTGCGTCACAATTTCTACCCACCAAGCTAATCCAATGTTATTTAAAGCGTTAATCAACACTTCTTTAACGTTATCCAAAGTACTTTTCATGGTTTTCGTCTATTTCTAAATTTGGTATGTGGTGTTAAACGCAATGCTGTGATTTTTTCGTCTTCACATTTCTTTATACTCTTTTACTCTGTTTTTTTCAAATAATTTTTTATTAATTGAAGTGCAACGTGTTTATCCAGCGTTGGCGATAAATTTCATAGAGTGCCATCCCAGCTGCTACAGAGGCATTCAAGCTAGGAGTCTTCCCGGTGATTGGAATTGACACGAGGACATCGCAAGAGCGTTGAGTTAACATACTCAAACCTTCGCCTTCAGAGCCTACTACCAAAACAATAGCACCGCTAAAATTCACTGTATGTAGTGGTTTGCCGACAGAAGCAGCAGTACCGTGAATCCAGAAGCCAGCAGCTTTTAATTGTTCTAAAGCGCGGTTTAAGTTAACCACTCTGGATACAGGAAAGTTTTCTAAAGCACCGGCAGCAACTTTCATCACTGTGGAAGTGATGCCAGATGCCCTGCGTTGTGGGATCACCAATCCTTGAGCGCCTATAGCCTCTGCAGAGCGAATAATTGCCCCCAAGTTATGGGGATCTGTAATGCTATCAGCCACCACTATGACTGGTGCATCTGTCACAGATTTTGCTTGGGCAATTAATTCGTCTAATTCGACATAGTCATAAGGAGCAATTTGCGCCGCTACGCCCTGATGATTTGCTTGCTCAGTAATTTGGTCTAAACGCTTCGGTTCAACTTCGTCAATGACTGTGCCGTTGTCCTTCGCTTGTGAGACTAAGGAGTGAAAACGCGAGTCGTAGCGCAAGCGGGAAGTAATCCAGATGCGGTTGAGACGACGCTGGTTTTCCAACGCACTCAAAACAGGATAGCGACCGTATATGAGATCATTATCAACTTCATTTGGTTTGCTGGAAATAGATGATGGGCGGGAAAGCTTAGGTGCGGACCGCTCAGCAGTAGACTTGGAGACAATACGCTTGGTATTAATTTTTAAGATCGGCCTACTACTCGTTTCGCTGTTCGTCTTGATTTTTCTTGGTTTATTTGGCATGTTCTTGGGTGGATATTCTATGCAGGCATCCCGATTTAGTTAATTTACAAAGCACCTGCTGTAATAATGGAGATGATCTTCGGGGGATCACACTACTTTTCGAGATCCAGTTTTTGCAACAGTTCAGTTAATCGGTGGAAATCTGTAATATATAGGTAGCCAATTAAAGTTTCTAAACTAGTTGCGTGTTGATACGTTTCGGGATCAACACGCCTAGGACCTTTTGTGGCAGCATTGCGACCTCGGCGGACAATTTCCAACTCGGCATTCCTTAAATGAGGACCGAGCGATCGCATGATTTTAGCTTGTGCTTCTGCTCTCACCTGTGCGACCACTAAATGGTGATAAGTGTCTGGTCTTTGCGGTGGTAACAGATAAAACATTCTCACGTACAGTTCGTAAACTGCATCCCCCAAATAGGCTAAAGCAGTAGGAGAAAGCTGTTGTAGTTGTGCTGGGGAAATCTTTTGAGATAATTGCTCTGTGGTTGCTGTCAGTGGGTGACACCTAGATAAATCCGGGTCATGAGTTTCACATGGTGCATCTAGTAGCTCTTTCTCCTTTGATTTCACAAGTTCATCGTGCCTCACTCGCTACATTTGGGTGGCTGTCCTCGGAGATCTTTGTCCCCGATAACTACCGCCTGCAGGTTTACTGAACATCATCAGCGAAAAAAGTCGCTTACTAGATTTTATCTTTTTAATTATGTTTGAGGTTTATAATTTTCATTATGTTTTTATAAAAATTTAGCTATCCAGTAAATATCGGATAGCTAGATTCCTGTCTTCGGTCATCTTGGGAACATTTTTGTATAAATTAAGACAATTTAAACTTGATGTTCCACTGATTTGAGACTACCAAACATCAGGGTTAGTGGGGGCTTGAACCCGATTTTTGGTAGTGAAGACACACAGCCAAGGTATCAAAAAGCCGAAAAAACTACCTTTGCCATGTGCCCTCTGTCTTACCCAAAGGGCTGACCCCGAACTCAAGACAACTTAACATTTTCTAGAGCCGCTTCAACTGACGGTTGCAGGGAGAGAAACTTCTCTAAGCGAACAAGCTTGACTGTTTGAGTTACACGAGCATTAGTAACAATTTGCAAGCTACCATTGGCAGTTTGAGCATGTTTGGCTATTCGCACTAGTGCACCTAAGCCAGAGCTATCAACAAAGTCTATTTGTGATAGATCCAGAATAATTTGCTTTGGGCCCTCATCAATCTTACTACTGAGTACCTTAAGAAATGTCGGCTCAGAAAAGGCGTCTAACAAACCTGTGAGGCGGAACAGCTGACAGTTATCTCTAGCTTCACGAGTGCCTCTCAGGCTTACAGTTAGATTCAGTGGCTCAGCTATAATTCCCTCCTCATTTTTTCCTCATAGTTATGGTAAACGCTCAAGTATATATGGTTTTTGTGCCTCTTGTCTATAACCTACAAAGAAAAAAGACCCTAATCTTTTCGTGCTGCTCGCATTTCTTGGATAAACTTTTCAAATAGGTAATCAGCATCGTGAGGACCGGGACTAGCCTCTGGATGATACTGTACGGAGAATACAGGAAGAGATTTATGTCTTACCCCAGCAACAGTTTGATCGTTTAAGTTCAGGTGGCTAATTTCCACAACAGAGGTTGGCAAGGAATCCGCATTGATCGCAAAACTGTGATTCTGGCTTGTAATCTCTATTCTTCGTTGTAAACCTGCTGGGTGATTTAAACCTCGGTGACCAAATTTGAGCTTGAATGTTTCGGCTCCTAGCGCGTGAGCTATAATTTGATGTCCCAAACAGATCCCAAACATCGGTTTTTTACTAACCATCAGCGCCTTGGTGGTTTCAACAATCCCTTCAGCGACAGCTGCGGGATCACCAGGGCCATTGGAAAGAAAGATCCCATCTGGATTATATTTGAGAATTTCTTCGGCTGTTGTATTAGCGGGAACAACAATAATCTCACAACCATAACTCGCCAAACGGCGTAAGATGTTACGTTTTACACCAAAGTCAAGGGCGACAACAGTGAAAGTTTCTCCCGGTTTTGCGGAACTGTCTTCTTCTTTAAATTCCCAAACTGGGTTGGTGGTATCTGTCCATTTATAAGTGCTTGGGGTAGTCACTTCGGGAACCAGATTCAACCCCTTCATACTTGGGGCTGCTTGTACTTTTTCTAGTAACTCGGCTTCATCAAGAATGTTCGTGGAAATCCCGCCGTTCATTGCTCCAAAAGTGCGAATTTTGCGGGTAAGGGCGCGGGTATCGATGCCGTATATCCCTGGTATTTGATGTTCTTTTAGGTAAGCAGGTAGAGACTGCGTTGATCGCCAATTACTTGGGTTGTGACAAATATTCCGGGCGATCACACCTCTGATTTGCGGTTTAAGTGACTCTTCATCCTCTTGATTGACGCCTGTATTCCCCAATTCTGGGTAAGTGAATAGAACTATCTGACCACAGTAACTGGGATCGGTCAAAACTTCTTGATATCCGGTCATTCCAGTATTAAAGACTACCTCCCCAATTGTGGTTTTGGCGGCACCAAAAGACCAACCGTGATAAGTGGTTCCATCTGCTAGAAC
>CAZZVG010000449.1:0-2160 GCA_964657295.1 Iningainema sp.
CCTGATCAAAGCCAAGTCTAAATAAAGTTTCAATGCAGTAGTATATTCTACCGTCTGGCAAAACAGCCATTTCTGTAAATGGAAACAGACAAGACCATCTCCCTTGCGCTTTATGAATATAATGTTGGATGGAATCTTGTACGGCGTTGTTAATCTTGCCAAGATGTATATTAGTCTCTTGATACTGTGCTACGTTTAACATGAAAATGCCATCAGCTTTGGAAAGCCAACGTTCTCGGAATTGTTGTTCTTCTTCAAAAGTAACATCCTGATTTCTGACAAAAGATGTCCTCACTTCACAGGGAATACCCAGTTGATCGCGGAGTCGCAGAAAATTGAGCACATTCGATTCCACTCGGTTGAGGTTAGCACCCCTAATTTTCAAGTAGGTATCTGGATCAGCAGCATCAATGCTAATATCAATGCTAGTTAGACCAGCTTTCAATAACGCTTTAGCTCGACTTTCATCTAACAATTGACCATTGGTGGTCATATGAACTCTGGGAACCCCTTGTTGCTTACAGAGTTGGACAAAATCTACAAGGTTAGGGTGAAGCATTGGCTCTTCAACATTGCCGATGACGATCACAATCTCATCTTCCCCACATTCTCTCGCCAGCTGCTCCATCATCTTCCAGGACATGACTTTGTTACCTTTGAAGAAGTCTGTTGTATGGGTTGGCTTAAGCAAAGGACTGTGATATGGGCACATGACACATTTGAGATTACAGGTATTCCCCACAATTACCCTAACATAGGAGGGTTTTACAGCTATTCCGTAATGGTTGGCAAAGTAATGGATCTGCTCGTCAATGTCAGTTTCGGAAATAATTTCAAATGGTATTGAACCTAATAAATTCCTTTGAGTTTTGCCTTCAAACCCTTGACGAAGATGACTTAACTCTTGAGGATATAAATAGGCTAGTGGTGGATAAGAGGGTAAACCTAATTCTGATACAACTGGTAGGATAGGTCTAAAAGCGATTGCTCTGTTTGTGGATCTCACTGTTGCCAAAATTCTATCTAGACTTTTTGGGTGTAGGGGAATACCATGAGGTGGCACTTCAAGCACCATGTCTGGCATTCCCCAGTTTTCTTGGATTGGAGTTGGTAAAAGCTTCTGAGTATCTTTGATAATCATGATTTTTTCTACCTACGAGGGTTATATAGCCCTGATGTCGTTGATATTTTATAGTCAAAACGAAAAACCGCGCCCTTGTGATAGGCGCAGGTGAATCTTCCAGCCTGTTATGGCGCTATGGCATCAATTGCCCAAATCAAATTTCAGACGATAGAGAAGTCCTGAATGGGGATTCAGGAGATCGTTGGTTTACTGAATTTATGATGTCCGACTACTTCGACTTGATACTCAGACTGGAGCTTAGTCAGACATGAATATTGGCATCAGCTCAAGTCTAGAATATCTTCCTGAATCTCAATCAAGAACAGGTTGTAGGAATATAAGGGCTGTCCGAGAAAAATTCCTCCTTCTTTGTATTATCGACCCAATCCTGCAAATCTTTTTTAGTAACAGTCGTGTTCCCAATTTTTGGAGCTGGAGGATATGGGATTTGAAACGTCAGTAATTTATTTGTGTTTACATCAGGATCTGCAATAGTTCCGTGAAAGGAATTAACATTGATCGTCACAATATAATGTTCTGTTTCCTCTTCACTCAATATCGGAAACTGCCCATCCACATCGATAATCCTCTTTTCTCCAAAGACATTAATCAGTAACTTGGCTTCCTCTTTATCTGGTAAATGTTCCTTGTCCTGAGCAGATGAATTCAACCATTTCTTAGGATCAGCGCTCAACAACTTCTTCAGGTTTTCGATGACTGATTGGTCCCCTTCTTTTTCAATAGGTTTATCAAAGTAGTGTTTTAACTTGATTGCGGTATTAACTTGCTCAGGAAATTTGTTGACATCCTCATCAGCCCATAGCCATATATAGGCAATAATTTGAGAAATTTGTTTGCCTTGCTTACAAAGACGTCGGATAAAGTTAACTGGAGAGAGAATGTTGTTGTTGTTATTGATGTCTCTCTCCTTGAATTCTGATAATTTGCTGACATTTTCGATTAAAGCACGCTGTCCGAACATAACTATTTTCCTCTTTTTCAAAAGTAGTACGGTGTTTTCCTAAATCTATAGGAAA
>CAZZVG010000449.1:2170-5709 GCA_964657295.1 Iningainema sp.
AAGCTAAGTCGTAGAAGCGAGCAGGATTATCCCAAACAATTTTTTGGACTATTTCTTGAGATAAACGCTCCTCAAGCTCGACTATTTTCTCAACAATGTTTGGCTTATGATCCATGTGGGGATAATCAGAGCCAAAGATTAAGTTATCAGAGCCGATATACTGAACAATTTGGTGTAAATAAGGTTCATCCGGCTCGATCGCAATAAAACACTGACGACGGAAATACTCTGAGGGCTTCATCTTGACATTATCCTTCACCTCCCAATATAAGTTCTCGTACTCCTCATCTAGTCGCCACAGCCAGTAAGGTAACCAGCCACAGCCAGACTCTAGAAAACCCACTTTCAGCAGAGGATGACGCTCCAAGACTCCTCCTTCAATCAAGGCTAAAAGCGCCATCATCTGCTCCATAGGATGAGAGCAGGCGTGCAAAGCAAAACGAGTATTAAACCGCTTTGCTCCGGTAGTTTGCACGCGACTATGAGTTCCTTCGTGAATCCCCACTGCTATTCCCAGCTGCTCGCACTCTGTCCAAAATGGTTCATAGGCGGGATCACTCAATATTCGTCCTTTCACAGGGTTAGGGCGTAAAAATACAGCCTTCCAACCAAACTCTGCTATTCGGTGTAATTCTTGCACTGTCTCCTCAGGTGCATGCAGATTAATCGCTCCTACACCTTTGATCCGATCAGGAGCATAGCTGCAAAATTCTTGATATAACCATGTGTTGTAGGCACGGGTGAAGGCTCCGGCCACTTCCGGTGCCATATCGTCAATTGCCCAAAGCCACAATCCGTAGGTTGGATAAATAAATGCGATATCAACTCCCATCTGCACCATTGCTTGAACATGAGACTCGGCATCGTAACGCTTGAAATAAGCATTGGGATGAGTTTGCATCATCTGCTTATTTCCTTGATCGCGAACTTGCTTTGAAACCTTCTCAACAATGTCTTCCCCTTTAATCTTCATCTCTGGTGAGGGAGCGAGGTGCTTAAATTCCGGTTCTAGGAACTCAGCCCACATAGTTCGGGGTTCAACGACATGAGAATCGGCATCAATAATTGAATATCCATTTAGCATAGAGCACCGAATACACTGATATTAGAGCTTACATCCACATCGGAAAGGGATTGAGTTGATTTTCTGCCAATGGCTCTTTCAACCAACCCATTTTTACTGGAACCTCATAAAGCCGTCCTGAACCTAACCTTTTCCACATATGGCGCATTCCCGGAACAATCACTTTAGCTACCCTCAGTCCAATATCAGGACGAGTTTGATCTAAAACAAGCATTTCCATACCATTTTTCTCGACAATTTGTTGAGACAACTTGACATCTGCTAGCAAATCATCACTTACGAGTTGAGGATAATCTGCACAGAGTTTGGGAGCGACGCTTTCGTCAGGAACTAGATAAGACTGATTGGCTAAAGTCGCAGTTTTCCACCATTCTAGAGGTAGCGGATCGGCAGATGAGGGATACTGGGTACTGCCATCGGCTTTCGCTGATAAAACATTTGGCAGAATTTGGTTAACCTCAGTTAAAGCTCGACTAAGAGCAATCTTCGGGTCAAAATGGGTTCCATAACCCAACACAATATCTTCTACCTCTCGATCTATTCTGCGAGTCATGGCAGCAAAAGTAGGAATATTGAGATCGCTGGTAATATCCAACACCCATAATTCCCGCTCCAGGGCTTGGTAATATTGTTTCAGGGTAAGAAAATAGGGTTCATCAAAACTCTCTAAATCCACCTGGGGTTTCTTGAGACGATTATACCACCACAAAGCCACACAGTCACGCTCGACTAATTCCATAAACCCTTGGAGAATAGCCTCTTCGAGAGTATTACCCGCAGCACACCCATTAGAGTCAGCCCAACAGTCAGGTTGGTGGGATTGAAGATAGCCATAATAACAGTAAGCAGTGGGCAGATATTTAAATTCCTGATGAGTTAACGACCAAACTGGTGTCCAGTCGATTTCCCTTTCTAGATCGAAAGGTTCTGGAACTTTTTGAAACCACCAGTCTCGACACAGGGGATTCCATTGTTCTCGAGTTTGGTATTGTTGTTGGCTAAAGTTCATACAGGCATTGGGAGGAATCGCTTTGTCTCCCATTTGGTAGTAACTGCCTTTTTTTCTGATTTCATCCCCCTGAAACACCCCAGAATATCTCTCAATAGCTTCACAAAAACCACTCGCCCTGGCTTGGATGTCAGTTCTGCCTTTTCCGGCACTTCTGCCCTGGAGGTTTTGGCGTAAGCTACTAAAATCGTCGAAGATGCTGAGGAAATGATGCTTGGCAACATAGGTATGGGTTAACTCATTCCCTGGTATCTTGCTCAGTTCTCGGACAATACCAGTTACGGGGCTAATGTGATGTTGATATTTTCTCAAGGTTTCTTGAGGCGAGCAAGAACGGTGTCCCCCGTCTGCGGTAAAGGTTTTCTTGCAGTGTCCGAGAACAACAGGTAGGGGTTTATTCGTTAAACTATTGATTGTTTCTCCACAGCTAGGACATTGAGGACGCTTAACTAGGACGTGATCTTGGGTTTGCAGAGTCAGGGTGTCATAGGTGAGCAAGGTTCCTTCTAATCGTTTATTTTCACCTTGGACAATCCACTTAAAAACTTCTGTGGCTGCCATTCCTAAGGCGGTTTGCACCGTGGATGCTAGAAACCCTAAAGGAGGGGACGAAGAGGTGGAAGTATTCTGATGCCTCTGTATAAACCCCTCAATTGGTCTGTTATCTCGTAAACGGCGTGATAGACATTCCCAACAAGCAGTCTTGTTGGCCTGAAATAAAGGTCCTATCCACACCATTGTTCCTAAGGGGTTGACTATCATCCAAGGAGATTGGGACTGTAATGCTTGTTGATTGAATTTATCTAGGTTTTGATCTAGGTAGTCGTCGGCCAAGACTACTGTGATGTCGCCTTCATCGGCTACTTGAATGTGGAGAGATTTAAGGATGGCAATGAAGTCTTCAGTGTGAAGGGAACCTAAAGCTTTTACTGCCACTTTAGCTGATTGTAATCGTTGATGAGCTGTGGTGGTAGTAATGTTGAGATGATTGCAGAAGATAGCTAAGTGGGATGGCAATGAGTCATCTTGTTCAACTAGATAGCCCTGTTGTTCCATTTGGAATAGGGCGTATTGAGCTTTGATACTGACATCAAGAACATTCTGAAACAAGGAGTTGGTTTCCTGAGAAGATGTTTGCTCTTGCAGTAGTTCCAGTTGAATGATTTCAATGATTTCGTCAACGTTCTGATGACCATCGATTAAAGAAGCTAAGCGGTAGGAGAGGCGATCGCTCAACCAAGCTATCTCTTTCTCAGATATGAAAAACACCCTGTCTGGTTCTATGGGTTTAACTGAGTAACAGGGTTTGAAATGCGGTTTCTTAAGCATCGATTTGGTTATTTGATAAACTACCGCGACTTACTTCCACTGAAACATTTTGATATCTCATATGCATCTAAAAATATAAATTTATATTATTGAATCATTCAAGCTGTATCAATTAAT
>CAZZVG010000450.1:0-5702 GCA_964657295.1 Iningainema sp.
CTACTCCTCAGTCCGGCAGACAGTATAGTGAGAAAACGGAAGTAAAAGTGAAGATTTTGTAAGTTGAAAAAAGTCCGATGCCCGCAGGCAACGGCAGAAGCCGTATCGCCACCACGATTTCATCCTCCGAAAGTCTGTTGACGGCACAATACGGTTCCTTGCTGTGCGAATTTATTTGTTCTCACGCTTTTAAGCTAGGCGATCGCATCAAACCTGGAAATATTTTTTCCTCATCTAAGCAATTGTACCATCCGGAGACTCGTCAAACTCTGAATATTTGACGGGTAATGTGTTTTGTGGTCAAAAAAATTGTTTAACTCATCAAGAATCACCTGAAAACGCTCAGTAATACGAGCAGAGCGATAATCAGCAAAAAACTGTTCGGATAAAGCAGAGGGTGACCAACACTCCAGTACCTTTAATATACGTTGGATATCATACTCTTTTGAATAGCCAGCAATTTTATAGCAATTAAATCCGGGATCTAAGTAATCAGATAATCCACCGTTAATACTAGAGAAAACCTGACAACCACAAGCTAAAGCTTCCATTGGTTGCAAACCAAACCCCTCGCTGACATTCTGTTGTGCCCAGTACTCAGCAGAGTCATAAAGGTATATCTTAGCCCGATTGTAGAGTTTAGCCAAATCATCCACATAGGAATCAACAACCATGACGTTACAATGCTTCTGTAAAGCCGGGATCAATTCCTTAATTAAATACTCTGAAGATTTTCGCGTTTGAACTAAAACGTCAAGATCCCTCTGGCTCCCTAAATTTTGAAATTCATCACTAATTTGATTGGGCAAATAATAAATCAGAGAATTTGGTGACTTTTGTCCCCAATACCCCATCGTATTTCGACTAACAGTAATAATGGGAATACTCGCTCTCAAGTTAAATCGATAACCTGCACTGTGGGCATGGTAAACCACATTGTATTGTTCTAACTTTGCGGCAAGTTGAGCTACATGAAATCCCCAGCTAATCATAAAAATGACATCATCTAATTTCTGGTTTATGAGCAAATCATCTATAAAAAGCTTGCCCTCCTCTCGTTGACGGTATGTGACTACATCAGCACTGCAAATCTGCCGTACTAGATTAAATGTTTTTAACTCTGCCCATAACCCACCACAGGCAAATTTGCCATCTGTCCCAGGAAGTAGAAAGTAAATTTTTCGCATTCTTATCAGTTGGTTGTTAGTTCTCTTGCCAACATACTTTAACAAAATAGGCTTCGCGACCCCAAACATCGCGTGTAACAGTAACATTTTGAATTGCCAGGTTAAAGGGAATCGCCGTCGTGAGGTATCGCTGTGCCAAAGCACCTATGTCAGGTGCCAGTTCAGCAGCAGTTGCTGCTGCCAACCCCAAACCTAGGAGTTGTTCAATTGGTCCTCGCTTCAGGAGTAGATAAGAACTTATAGCTAGTCCCGCAGTCAGGAGTACGGCTACTGATGCATTTGTTCCACAACGGGGATGCAAAGCCAAATCCCATTCTCCAGAGGTGAGGCGATGCTGGGCAAGTGTGACGGCACGTCGCAAATCACTGATTTTGACTTCGCCATGTAAGTAGAATCCACAGTCTGTAGATAAACCGCTTAGTAATTCGTTATCAACTTGAATATTGGTTGAGGTTTTTGTAGAAGCATGGTATACTTTTGATTCACTAAGAATCCAAACTGTAGCGTGTTCTAGAGCATGAACCTGCCGCAGCATCAGAATTTCTTTCAATCCAGGTATAAACCAGAGCTGCCTGAGTAGATCGGCATCGTTAAAATCATGACTAAAAAAGTCAGAACTAGACGAGTTACGTTTGGCAGAAACACAGGTATTCATAGTTACGCTGCTCCCCTAGTCAATAAAGCAATATAGATTTCTTTCAAATGTAGCTCTTGCTCCTAAAAACTATTGCTAACTTTTGTTGATTATTAGATTTATTTCCGTAGATCCAAGGCACAATCTTCATATGAAGCAAGTCTGTATCCAATTTTTCCACCCCAGCCAACCTCCCCCAACATAAGGGAGGCTCAGGCGATTCCATCCACATAACAAGTGGATTTAGGGGGGGTGTAACTGCTCTATTCGTCTGATAGACAGCAAATGAGACGTTTAAGAGCGTGTGTTCGGAGAAAAGACTTCCTCTAGTTGAGCTGAGTAGTCCAATACTGTGCTTTTCAATTTTGAGAAGTTCAAAGTCAAAGTCAGGCGTGAGGAGGAGAAAAATCAGCAACCGATCAAAATTGCTATAGCAGTAAACTAGGGAACTTTTGAATCATTCTGGTTGGGTAAAGCACAACAATTTACATCGTTCAAACAGACTTTGCCCCACTGCAAAGCCCAACGGACAAGAGCCACCCGGTTATCAGTTACAGTCTTGGTAAGAATGTTGCTGATGTGGTTATCAACTGTACGCTTGCTAATCTCCAGCTTAGCTGCAATTTCTTGGTTAGTTAAGCCAGCGGCCACTAAGTCGATAATTTGCAGTTCTCTGTCTGACAGACTAACGGGGGTCTGAGACTCGCCACCAGCCATTAGTTTTTTTATCCTCCGTTGGTATATGTACTTAATTGCTCCTTTTCATTCTAGAAGATTCTTTCGTGGGTAGATGTTTCAAGTGTTCGCAGCAATACCTATTATCCATATTTTCTTTATAGTTAACGTTAGAAGTCGTCGAAACCACAGAATTAAAGTATAAATTTTAACAGGTTATTGAGAAAAATTACAGTTGATGAAGGTTGAGGGAAGTCAGGGGCTTTGACAACTGCCGGACGAGCTACACTCCAAAAGTGAAAAATGGCTTGGCATTGGCGAAGCTTCTCCGACAGGAGTTGGAGGCTGACGCTCGCTACATTGGTTGGTGGAAAAACTGGCGATGCCTTTATGCCACGGCGGTATCGTCGTATCGCCATCTCAAATCTCCCTTTATTGTATAAAATGCCTCCTTAACAGGGGTAGAAAACCCGAGAAAACCGATTGTGACAGTGGGGGAGTGAGAATCTGAAAATGAGCCTATGCCCGCAGGCAACACTAAGTCAAGAGGAACGCCTCGGAAGATGACTCGGCATTTATCAGCGAATCCTACAGGATGTTGACATTGAAACTAATGATAGTCGCCAGCAAATCGAAGCTGCTATCAGGTTTAGTTATGAAACAGCACGGTTTACTGAAGTTGAAAAAATCCGACAAATGGGAAAGATTTAGGTGAGTGGGTATTGACAAAAGTGACGTTTGAGCTAGACGATGACAGAAACCAAAATGAACAACCTGCCCCGTCAATACCTAGACCCATGAAGCAATTAGCCAGTTACCTAAAGAAAAACTGCTAAACGATGATTGTTTAGCAGGCGATCATTAATACAGAGTTACTTTTATTGTGGATATCAATCTCTATTCTGAAACAATTCGAGGTAATCTGCTTCCAATAGTCATTATTACCTGTGGCATAGGAGTAGCAGTCAGTTTTTGCGCTTTATTATTTCTATTAGTGTTTTTATTTAAGCTCGGGAGTGATTTCATGACGATTCGGTTCTTATCTCCTGAAGGAAGAAGAATGTATTTGACAGTAGTCTCTTCTTACCAAAATGTGTTGCGTTTAACTGTTGTCTTAGTCCTGATTGACCTAAGTTTGTTACTGATTCCTAAACCAAGTTGGCTCAACTACCTCGAATTTGTAATAGCGTTGTTAGTTGCGATTACGACTGGCTGGTTAACCTCTCGCTTATTTGAGAAATTCTACGAAGCTTACTTGCAGGAAACTGCCCTCAACCGTAAAATAAACGGGGAATTACTAGTGGCAGGTAAAGCTGTCGCTAATGTCGCTATTTTTATCATTATTTTCTTCATTTTTGCTCAAACTCACTCCTTCAATGTCTTAGGTTTGACAGCAAGTTTGGGATTAAGTGGATTAGCTATTGCCTTCGCCGCGCAACAGACTTTGCAGCAGTTATTGGGAGGGATCATACTCTATATTGACCGACCTTTTGTCATGGATGACTATATCGGGTTACCTGATGGCACATTTGGTAAAGTCGAGTCTATTGGGTTGCGTTCCACTAAAATTCGGAATTCTGGCAAAGGAACTGTAACTATAGTTCCCAACAATTCTCTAACAAACATGAGTATCGAGAACTTCACTGGAGCTAGAAAAGTTGTTTCTCTAGTTTATCTAACTTTCTACCGAGAAGTACTAGAAGATGAAAGAGCTTTAATTCGTCAAGTTATATTAGAAAGTACCAATGAAATTTTTGGGATTGACTCTCGCAATACAGATGTGACATTTAAAGATATTATCCGAGAGGGAATAGCCAATATTACTCAGGCTCAAATAAACTTTTTCATTCTCGGTTCTGGTGAAATGTCAATGGAGATGCGTACTTCTTTACTAGATGTCGCCAAACAAAGCATGTCTCTGCGATTAAAAGAGTATGGTATTCCCTTCGATCTTGAAGAAATACCAATTAATGTTGACTCACCGATTACTATCTAATGTAACTATTGGGCTGAAATGAATATACTATTGAGCATAAAACCTTGGTTTTTCTTAGACGAAGCCACGCAAAAGCTTCTGATCGCAATTGGCATTCAACTCGCCATTTTCTTATTCTTTGTCTTCCTGGCGTGGATAGCGGGAAAATCTATTCCCCGCTTTCTTTCAGTGATTGTCAGGAGATTTACCCCCCGACTTTTTTCAAGGATTTATGAAAACTTAGTCGAGCCGCAGTCAAAAACACTCTCGACTGTAGTGACATTAATTCTAGTTTCAGTAGCTTTGAACATAATTCAGGAATATACAGGATTTTACAAAGTTTTAAAATTCTTCTCAGATTTATCAATAGCTATCAGTGTTGCAATTTTGATTTCAAGTTTATTTCAGAACTTCTTACGAGTCTATGGAATTGAATTGATTCGCCAACTGGGTTTTGAAGTTGATGAGTTAATACTTGTTTTTGAAACCATTGCTAACATTGTCATTGGGTTTATTGTGGCTGTAGCATTTGCTCAAAGCCAGAACGTGAACTTGATTGGTTTAATTGCTGGTTTGGGGATTGGCGGCTTAGCAGTTGCTTTTGCGTCTCAAAAAACTTTGGAACAGATTTTTGGAACAGTTGTCATCTACTTAGATCGTCCTTATCTTCCTGGAGAATACATTCGCGTTCATTTAAGTTCCCAAGGAGTTTTATTGGCGCGTGTTGAGGCTATTGGTTTGCGCTCAACTAAGCTGCGGACACTTGCTAAAAGTACTCTCATAGTTGTTCCCAACTCAACGATGGCGGGTGCAGATATCGAAAACGTGACGCGAGGGAAGAAGGTGATGGTTTTGCTGTATCTTGATTTTGCTCGGCAATTAGAAAAAACTGAACAAGCATTACTGGAAAAAGTCATCAAGGAAAGTAGCAACACATTGTTTGGAATAGATTCAAACAGTACAAAGATTAGTTTGTTTCCCTATGAGGATAATCAAAAGGGAGTTCGTGCTAGGGTGAGTTTCTTTATCCTGGGATCAAATGAAAATTCGCTGGAATTCCGCAAGCGGTTATTAGAGTTAGCAAATGAATCTATAGCGAAAAAGCTTCAGAGTTATGGCATAGAATTTACCATGCAAGAGCCAACAATCTATATTGACTCTCCTGTACCAATTTAGTTTGACCGAACAAGGCAAAAGTTAAAAGTTAAAAGGCAAAAGAAAGAAAAAGAAA
>CAZZVG010000451.1:0-5699 GCA_964657295.1 Iningainema sp.
CAAAAAGATGCAGCGACGCAAAGAAGTTCAAGATTTGCGAATTGCTCAAGCATCCTCAGAAAAAGGGTTAATTATTGTTAACACAGGTAATGGTAAAGGAAAAACGACTGCAGCTTTGGGGATGGTATTGCGATCGCTTGGTCATGGATATAAAGTGGCGATCGTTCAATTCATTAAAGGTGCCTGGGAACCTGCTGAGAAAAAAGTTTTTAGTTTTTGGGAAGACCAGATAGAATTTTACGCTATGGGTGAAGGCTTTACTTGGGAAACTCAAGACCGCGATCGCGATATTGATAATGCTCTTACAGCTTGGTCCAAGGGATTAGAATACATCAAAAACCCTGATTTTAAGCTAGTACTGCTGGATGAAATCAATATTGCTATCAAACTGGGCTACTTACCAGTTGAAGAAATCCTCGCCGGTTTAAAGCAAAAGCCTGCTGACAATCATGTTATTCTCACAGGCAGAGGCGCACCAACAGCATTAATTGAAATATCCGACCTGGTAACGGAAATGACTTTAATCAAGCATCCCTTACGCGATCAAAGCGTCAAGGCGCAACCAGGTATTGAGTATTAAGCTTTTGACGTGTCTGTTAGTGATGAGATTTACAGGTTTGCAACATTTGCCTGTCATTAGGACTGATAGAATTTAGCTGATGGTACTCGTTGAGTGCTACAGAGTGAGAATACAAAGCTGGTCCGTCTTCACTGAAGTTAGTTAGGTTACTTGTTGCCACTTGAGATGAGCTTTCGTCACCTGGATAACCAGTCACTGTCATCGCTAACTTGCCTGACTCACTGAGTGTGCCATTAAAACAACTAAACTCAGAGCTGGGCATATACAATGCACCCACTAAGTGATCCTGCTGCTTTTCAAATATGATATAGCCTTGTCCTAGCTGATTTGCTTTTGGCGATTGACCATATAGGTAGACACCATTTTGTGTGGGAAACTTGGTCCTTGGTTCTGCTAGTATCTGTGTTGCTACTAAAGTTCTATTGTGTCCTGCTTTTAATTTATTAACTAAAATTGCAGAGGATGTTTGTACATAATTTTGTACAGCACGCTCCTGTCTATGAGGTACTGGTTGTTCTAAGGAATTACGCTGCAACCAAGTGTGCGTTTCTATTCTACTATCCGCCACCTTGGAAGACGCTACTGACCTTGCAAGTGCTCTCCGAAGACGAGCTTGTTTTCGAGGAGTCGATTCTTGATTTGAGGTAGGATTTCGTTGCAACCAAGTGTGTGTTTCTACTTGATTATTAGAACCCAAATTTGTCAATGTACTGAGATATTCTAATTGACTACTGACAACTGGTCGAATACCACCAACAGCAACAACACCACTAAGCAAAAGCAAGCCTACAAGAGGGATTCGTAACTGACGTGGAGGAAATAACTTATTGATTCTATTAAACACGTTTTTCTCCTTTTAAAAATTATCTATTTTTTCTACTGTATACTTAAACGTTACAGAAGACTGATAGACAAAAGCTCCTTCAAAAGTGTGATTCACGATAATACTTAGGCAAGTATGAATAAAGCTATCATATGAGTACACTCATAAAAAAGGCCTCATTTCTTCGGTAAGAAGCGCTCTCCTTGAGCGCCAGCACTACACCTCGCATTTCGACCGTCATTAATCATTGGTCATGATTTTAGCTTTATTTACGAGTTCCGACATTGTAATATTCTTTACGCTCACCTAAGTTATCTGAAAAAACTATCTCAATAAAGAAATACTTTCTTCACTTTTCTCAGCTTAACTAGACTACCATTTCTTCTGTTCTTAGCGAACAGTATATACAGTTAAGTATAGTAAATAATTTTCTCTGAACAAGGCATATATGCCTAGATTGAGCGGAATTCTTCACAATTTCGCCCATAAATCATCAAAAAATCTAGTTTTTTTGATCTATAGCATCTATCTTTGTATAGATGTCTGATACAATTAATAGAGTAAGGTGAGAAAAAATTGCCCCCTATATTTAGGAGGCAGATAGTTTCTAGCGCTTGATCGCGCTCTGTGGATTGGTAGATTAACTAGCAACGTACTCTTTAACATTGGCACGACGACGGCGTAAATGAGCAAGAGCTTGATGTTCCAACTGGCGGACACGTTCCCGGCTCAGACTTAATCGTTCGCCAACTTTTGCTAGAGACATTTCGTTACCATCTTCTAAACCAAAGCGCAGAGCTAAAACTTCTCGTTGTTGGGGAGTAAGTTCTGCTAAGAGATTGTTCAGGTCTTGGCGCAAGAATTCCTGAGTTGTATAATGTTCAGGGGAAGGACCTTCATCCTCAAGCATTTCTTGCAACTCAGTATCTTGGTTATCACCCACCTTAATGTCCAATGAGACTGGCTGACGCGCCATGTTCAGATACTCGCGGATCTGGGCTGGTTCTAGCTCAAGTTCTTTAGCAATCTCGGCAGGAGATGGCGATCGCCCTAACCTTTGTGCAAGTTCTCGCTGCACTTTTTTGATTTTGTTCAGTTTCTCGGTAATATGAATGGGTAAACGGATTGTCCGTCCTTGCTGAGCGATCGCACGGGTGATTGCCTGACGAATCCACCAGTAAGCATAAGTCGAGAACTTATATCCCCGTGTTGGATCGAATTTCTCCACACCTCGCTCCAATCCTAATGTTCCTTCCTGGATCAGATCCAGAAATTCCATATTCCGCTTTTGGTACTTCTTGGCAATAGCGACGACTAAACGCAAGTTCGCTTCAATCATCTTCTGTTTTGCTCGTTTACCTTGCTGCACTATCTTTTTCACCTCTATCTCAGGTAAGTTGACATGAGCAGCCCACTCTTCTATTGTTGGTTCGCCATTTATTGTCTTCTCCAAAACCTCTTTAGCTTCTACAAGCTTCATCATTTGTTGTACCTGCTTCCCATAAATAATTTCTTGCTCGCGGGTTAGCAGGGGCACACGACCAATCTCGCGCAGATAGGTGCGCACCATATCAGCCGTGAATTTGGTGTTAGTGTTTTCAGTTTGGGTATTAACAGTAGGCATTGGTGCGTTGTCCTCTACTCCAGAAATAAAATGAAAATTTAATACCTAAGGTAGATGAGGGAAAGATTTAAATGTGTTCCCGAACAAAGACAACTACCGCGCGACAATTTAACATGATGTATATTTTGTCCCGACGGTAAGTTTCTGATGTCGGTTCCCTCCTTGATCCTCTGATAAAGACACCTAAAGACTTTGGCTACCAAAGTCTAGCAGATAGTCGTTCTTTAACAAGTAATCTTATTAAGTTGTTAGCTACGTTGGTTACAATATGAAGTCAGTATGAGTTTTACTTAATCTCATAATACGACAATTTTAGTAGATAGTAAAGTAGTTTGGATAAAACTTTCAATTATAATACAAAATACCTAGCTTTCAGAAAAAAGGCAAATTCTTTTTTCCAACTCCTCTATATATAGTGACGTTAAAACCCGATAATCAGTCGTCTGCCCTTAGCGGGATAACCGAACTGAATATGTGATCCTGATGGAGAGATGTTACGAATAAGAGAAATCGGGAATTGACAGTTAACTGTTGTGTGGCTAACCTTTAAGAAGTTTACTGACGTATTTTTCCCGCTAATTTACCGCCATCGACTTGTAAGCTGAACCCTAATCCGCTGCGCCTCATATCGGTTGAAAACGATTTCGATTTTTCCGGCCGTAATTCCCCGGTACCTAATCCGGCGACGAATCCAAATGTCATGCTTTCTTACCAGCAGGGCGATCCAGATGGATCGACAAGCATTCGTTTTGAAAAGAACAAGACAGTGGCGAATAACGATTATCCTCCCGACAGCGTTACCGTTTACGGCAATCGGGCTATTTATGGAGAAACTTATCAGCAACGCGATGCTACGCAACGGCTTAAGCCGTATCACGATTTGGGGCAAACGTTTGTCGTCTCTGAAAAAGGTTTTAAGGTGAGCCAACTTAGATTAGGCAAATAAATTGCTACTACACACTTATCAATCACTTGCGGAACAAAGAGTAATATTATTTGACTTTTGACTTCCCCGAAGGGGCTGACACTCCCCATGCCGTCATGCTGGGGATTCTCTAGGAGGTTTTGCCGTATCTCCCGGATATCCGATTGTAGGCAGAAAATTCAGATGTATCAAGGAGAATCTATGTCCCTGAGGATTTGCCTCCATCTTATGTACAAAGATATTTATACTAGTTTGTACATAAGAAATGATGAGAATCTATGTCCCTGAGGATTTACCTCCATCTTATGTACAAAGATATTTATCTAGTTTGTACATAAGAAATGATGAGAATCTATGTCCCTGAGGATTTACCTCCATCTTATGTACAAAGATATTTATCTAGTTTGTACATAAGAAATGATGAGATGTAAAAACCGCTGTAATTTTCAATTCTCTCGTGGTAATAGTAAATTGTGATGCATAAATGGCTGTCTGTAGTCGGTATTGGAGAAGATGGGCTACTTGGGTTGAGTCCTGTCGCTCGTTCGGTTGTTGAACAAGCACAGGTGTTAGTAGGTGGCGATCGCCACCTAGCAATGCTTCCCGAAACTGATGATCGGGAAAAACTGGTTTGGAGTTCACCTATCAGTACCACTGTCGAGGAAATCACTCGCCGACGGGGACAAGCAATTTGTGTTTTAGCAAGCGGTGATCCAATGTGTTTCGGGATTGGGGTAACGCTATGCCGACAGATTGCCATCTCAGAAATGACAATTATTCCGGCGGCATCTGCATTCAGCCTTGCTTGTTCCCGGTTAGGATGGCCTGGAACTGAGGTTGAAACTTTGAGCTTAGTCAGTCGTGCCCCATCCCTACTCCAGACAATGATTTATCCAAGGGCACGTTTGCTGATTTTGAGTGAGGGGAGACGCACTCCGGATATTGTCGCTCAATTGCTGGTGCAAAGGGGTTTTGGGAAAAGTCAAATGACAGTTTTAGAGCGGATGGGTGGACCGAATGAGCGGATGATTGAGGGTGTTGCGTCTTCTTGGCAGGCTGATGTTGCAGACTTGAATACAATTGCAGTGGAATGCATTGCAGATAAAACCATAGTACCACTTCCCCGCATCCCAGGTTTACCAGATACCGCCTATCATCATGATGGGCAACTGACTAAGCGTGAAGTTAGAGCAATGACAATAGCCGCACTGGTTCCCACACCCTTGGCACTATTGTGGGATGTCGGGGCGGGGTGTGGTTCTATTGGAATAGAATGGATGCGGAGTCATCCGTTATGTCGTGCGATCGCCATTGAACAGAATCCGTCGAGGTTGCGCTACATTGCTGATAACGCCGCCGCCCTCGGTACCCCAAATCTTCACATTATTGAGGGTGAGGCACCCATTGCCCTCTTAGGCTTAGAGTCACCCAACGCCATCTTTATTGGCGGTGGTGCTACAGCAGAGGGATTGTTTGAAACTTGTTGGCAGGCACTTCAAGAAGGAGGTCGTCTTGTTGCCAATGCCGTTACAATCGAGAGCGAACAGAAACTCCTACAATGGCGCGATCGCGTCGGCGGCACTTTAACCCGCATTGCTATTCAACGGGCAGAACCTGTCGGGACATTTTTAGGTTGGCGTGCTTTGGCACCTGTGACTCAATGGGCAGTTGTGAAAGACAGGGTGTAGCAGGAGTACTCAAGCGCAAGCAAAAACAGTCAGATCTCACTCCAACAGGTCGGGTTGTT
>CAZZVG010000452.1:0-5690 GCA_964657295.1 Iningainema sp.
CTTTTTACTTTTTACTTTTGCCTTGTTGTACTAGTCGCTTACGGAAAAAATAGTTAGTCGTGAGCAATTAGGAAAAAATACGTCTGTTGAAAAACTTATTTAGATAAAAATTCAAATCGCTTAACTGAACTTATTTTAACGGGCAGTAAACTTTACTCACCTACCTGACGTGATTTGTGTTCTGCTAAATCAGGCAGATATTCATCAGTTTCCATAGCTATTATGAGGTTTTATGAATAACAAAACAATTCTTCAAGAAAAATATTCAGAGATACAAAGCACACGAATTAGTACAGTGCTAGAGAATTTGAGGAATAAAGTGAAAAATTTTGCTGTTGTGGATAACCACGGTCAGCTAGTGGGTGAGGTTAGAGATTTAATTATTGATGCGAATCGTCAACTAAACATTATTGTCTCTAAAATAGTTACTCACGGAAGCAATGGCTTATATAGATTAAGTAGTAAGCTAGTTAAGAAAATCGATCCACAAATTCAACGTATTTTTATCAACATTGATAACTCACAAGTACAGGATTTGCCAGAATATAAAGAGAGAGAGAGTACAGACGGAGTCATGGAACAAAATTTAACAGCTATGCAACAAAATCCTGACAATTTCCCGGAATTACCAGTAGTGAAAGAAGAAAAAAGTGAAATAGAGTTCGGAGAAGAGAATAAAGTAGAAGCAGAAATTATCCGTTTGTTAGGAGAAAGATTAGTTGTTGACCGAAGCAAGCGGAAAATTGGAGAGGTCATTGTTCGGAAAGAAATAGAAACCAGGATGATACAAATTCCTGTGCGGCGAGAGAAGCTTATTGTTGAACAAGTCAGCCCTGAACACAAGCAGCTTGCAGAAATTGATTTAGGGGAAGAAGAAATTTCCAGTCTTCCATGGAAAGCGGGGGAGATACATGAAGCTGCGAGTTTCGACGGTAGTCTAACTGTCACTGGGGAATTTCACTCTCCTAAAATTGCCAGCTTACTTTTGAATGCGATCGCCTTGGAAAGGAATCACAAATGTAAAAAGATCCGAGTAACAATCGTTGTCGAGGATGAGGAACGCCAGAAAACATACCAAGAGTGGTTTAACCGCACATCACCAAAGGGTTAACTTTTACTTATTGGGCAACCGCTATCAGCCTGCTTTCAGCATCACTTAGAACAGGTGGCGTCTCCCATATAACGCAGTATTGAGCCAACACCGCGCTCTAAAGAGACGCGGATTCAGGCTGAAAGTTGGCGGTGTGACTTAGTCACACTGCTACAAAGGAGCTACCAGACATGCCGATCTATTTAATTGTGCGATAGTGTAAAAATAATTCACTTCCAATCTGACGCGTTTCGACGAGGTGGAGTTGAGGTGCATCCTTTGGCAGAAAACCTTCTCCCTCGACTGGAGTCGGCACATTGTGTCCGCCATAAATGACCGGCCAAATAGTCAACCACCAATCATCAATTCGCCCTGCCTGCACTAAAGCAGCTGCCAAAGATCCCCCTCCCAAAGCAACAACTTTATTGATCCCTTTCTCTAAAATTAAGGTGTAGGCGCGATCCCAGTTTAGATCTGTATCCCCCAACTCAACTATGTTAGCCAGCTTGTGCAGGGTTGTTGTGGTATCAGGACAGCGTTCTAAACCAGTCCTTGTGGTAAATATCCACCGCTCAATGTCTTGCTGGAAAAAACCTAAGTCAGGCGATAGATCTAGCGATGGCGAAACAACACAGGTAATGGGTTGAGGAGATTGACCTCGAACACTACGCGCTGCTAGCAGTTCGGGATTGCGAATTGTGAATGTTTTTCCCTCGGCTCGAATTGTCCCTGATCCTATCAATATAAAATCGGCTAAAGAGACTTGGTATTCCATATGTGCTAGATCGGCCGGATCGGAATGTCTTGGTGCTTTAGGGTCTACGGCACTAATCTTTCCATCAGCTGTCATGGCAAGAACTAGAGTTGTTTGGATGGCTGTCACAGTTACGTTCTCATCGATTGCGGACACAGCTTATCATATCGGACGCAGCGATCGCGCAATGCGCTAGTGACAATAGGATACAATCTGCAATAATCTAGGTGTTACCCATTGTCGGGAGTCAACTCATGGGATCTGCTGTTGGAATGGTTGAAGTGCGGGGATTACCGCCGGCACTTGCAGTTGCTGATGTAATGTGTAAAGCCGCCAGCGTTACTTTAGTGAAAATGGAAAAGGTCAGTGGGGCTTATGTGACGATTGTCGTCCGGGGTGATGTCTCAGCGGTCAAAATTTCAGTTGAAGCAGGAATTGAAGCAGCTAAGAAAATACAGCCTCAAAAAGAAGGTGATAAAATATTCCTTTCTTCCCACTACATCCCGCGTCCTAGTGAAAATTTGATGGTAGTGTTACCCATCGATTACATAGAGTAGCCAAATACCGTAGTCAACCGGAGTTAAGCACTATATTTGTTCACTTTTTCGGCTCCTCTGTAGTCGCTTCCACCAGAGATCGAGACGTAGTCTCAACCAGTCAGAGCGTAGTGTCGTAGGAACCTTTAGGCAATCTACCCAAGCCTAGTACAATCAAAGTGGGAGGTCGCTTTCTTCCCGTTCTAGTTTGATTGCACACCTATACCATTACTGGCTGAACTCGTTTGAGATAGGCTTTCTCTTGTATTTCGTTAGTCTGATTTTAATTGTGGTTGGTGCGTTGTTGTTCGTAACGCACCAACCACAACTAAATTTTTGCGTTTTATCTGCTCATCAACCTACCTCATATTATTGGGTTCAAATTCGCGTCTAAGAAGTCCTACCCTTATTCCGGCATCAGAACTTTAGGGTAAATGGGAAAGCCGAATAAACCAGGCTTGAACACAAAGTACGGCACCAACAAACCAAAAACTACGATCCCAAGGCACGTGTTCATTCTGTTAATACTTTGCTCACAAATGATCCCAGCGCGAAACGCTATTGTGTGATTTCAATATTGACTGTGAAAAGTGAGAATAACCGATAATTGAATGATTTATAAAAATTATTAAATAAATATTGTGTATATATATTGTTTACCACTAGCAAGTATTAAGCAATACTTATGAAAAAATATTGCAAGTACTTGATTTAATTGCTAAGGTGTGTGAAAGCAAACCATTCCGGTAAATGCTCCAGATTGGAGATATATAGCCTATGAAGTAGATTTATTCGGTAGATTGTACTGAGTTATCGCACGAGTAAACGTGTAGGGGTAGTTTTTCTGATTGGTCATGAGCATTTACTCTGAAAAAAGAACGAGGATTAATGATATTTTTAAAGAGAGATGCTGTACAAAGCGGTTCTATTTGAGTTGCGAAACTCTGGTCATGGTAATAGCTAATAGGAAAAAATCAGCAATTCGCAACGATGAGTTTAATTCATTTTTCAATCACCATCTATTAATTTGTCTTACCCGGTGCTATCAGATGAGGAAGCTGTGATTGTATCTGTAGGCAAAGACGAAGAGTGCGGTAAGACGAGCGAATCTTGAGGTTAAAACCCATGAATATTCAAGGTAAAGTTGTTCTAATCACTGGAGCTTCTCGTGGTATTGGGCGTGCGATCGCTCTGGAGTTAGCAAGGCAAGGCATCAAAAGGATCATACTGATGGCACGCGATCGCTACAAGTTAGCTGAGGTAGCCAAAGAAATTGAGGCGATGGGGGTAGAAGCCGTAGCTATGGGCATCGATTTAACTAAGCCTATTTTTGTAAATATTGCTTGTGCCCAAGTTTGGCGGAGTTACGGTCCGATTGATCTGTTGATTAATTGTGCAGGTGTCGCTCACCAAAACTCCTTCTTGAAATCAAAACTGCCGCAGCTTCAAGAAGAACTCTCTCTGAATTTATTAGGAACGTACACAATGACTCATCTGCTAGCCAGACGCATGGCAAGCCGAAGAGAAGGGACAATCGTCAATGTCTCGAGTTTGATGGGGAAAGTGGCGGCACCGACTATGGCAACATATTCAGCAACCAAGTTTGCAATTTTAGGATTCACCCAAGCCTTGCGTCGCGAATTAGCAGAAAATAACATCCGAGTGATAGCATTCATGCCTTCCCTTACAGATACAGACATGGTGCGCGACTTACAATTATTCCGTTGGGTTATGCCCATGACGCCTGAGAAAGTCGCTCAAGCACTGATTGTCGGACTGCAAAGGGATTCACCAGAAATATTAGTAGGATGGCAAAGCCACTTAGCCGTCTGGTGTCAATACCTAGCGCCTTGGTTGCTAGAGAAGATTTTACAGATGGCAAATCCACGAGCAACTAGAAGACTAAGGCTCTATGAAAAACTGAGACAACTTATACGTAAACCTGGTTTATTCGACAATATCCAACGTTTTACCGATTTGTCTTTATTCAGAAACTTGGTTTCATTCGTGTCCCCAAATAAGTTGTGAGAGGGAGCAGGGGGAGCTTTCTTGAGCAGGGGAGGAAAAAACCAAATGTCTATCAAGTTTCCCCCCCTGCCTCTCTACTTCCCCTGCCCAAGAACTGCCTGCCTCAACAGATAAATTCCTTAACCGAACCGTATTGCCTCCTCATTCCCAATCAAACCAGAGGCAACAAAATCTCAAATTCAGAACCTTTACCAGGTTCTGAGTGAAAATTTAATTCGCCGCCATGTCGGGAAGTCACAATTCGATAGCTGACTGATAAACTTGTTTCTTTGTCAACCCGGTTTTCAGCCGCAAAACAGTCAAGAATTTGCTGTTGTAACTGTTGAGGCATTCCCGAAGCATTGTCAATAATGCGAATCGAAACCCAGCGTGAAAGGAGTTCTTCTGGTTTGGTCGTTTCTCGCGAAATGACTTTTGTTGCAATTTCAATTTGCGGTTTATGAGTAGTGTTTGTCAACTCTGGATTTAACTGATGTCTGACTGCTTCATTAAGCAAATTATCTACGGCTCGACTCAAAATATTCATGAATACTTGATTGATCTGCCCAATATAGCAATACACTGGAGGCAAATGACCGTAGCTCTTAATTATTTTAATCTCTCCGCTAATTCGACTATTTATTAATAATAATATATTGTCAATACAAGTATGTAAATCAGTTGGTTTAGCATAAACATCATCAACATGACAAAAATTTTGTAACCCAGTAACAAGTTTTTTTAATCTTTCAGCACCAACGCGAATACTTGCAAGTGCTTTTGTCATATCTTTTTCTAAAAAATCAAATTCAATCTCTTCTTTAAAATGTTGTATTTCTGTGGAAGTCTCAGATAGTGCTTCCTCATAAACTGCTATTAGCTTAATTAAGTCTTGGGAATAATTGCAAACATGAGTTAAGTTGCCGTAGATAAAGTTGACAGGATCTAAAATTTCATGTGCCACCCCGTCTACCAAACGCCCTAAACTCGCCATTTTCTCATTCTGAATCATTTGAGCTTGGCTGCGTTCATACCGGACTTGAGTTTCTATCCCCCGAATTTGCCAAGAAGCAATATTTAATTCTTGTACATCTAATAACTTATACTTATTAGGTGCAGTTTGCACGACCACGGGTTCGGTAAAAAGTTCCGGCGATCGCCTCAATACCAATTGCATGGCTGCCAAAATTGGCATAGTCTCTGGAAGCAGCAAAATTGCTCTTGAAACGTAGCTATAGAGAATAGTTAGCGGTTGCTGGAAAAATAACTCTTGTGCGTAGGGACGAATTAAAAATTCTAGCAG
>CAZZVG010000453.1:0-5686 GCA_964657295.1 Iningainema sp.
TCTGCTACAGAACTACCATCTACACACCAGAAAGTTAGAAGTTACTCCCAACACAAGTTTAAGATTACCAATGCAATTTCCTCCCCCCCCTCTCCCCCTCTCCCCCTCCCCCCAAATACGGGAAGCCACCCTTAGGGCTTATACGCTAACGCGCTCAGCATTTGTCACAATAGAGGACGGTGACATCACTTCCACAGGAAATGCTGGCAAAAAAAATGCGTTGATTGCCAGTTTATTAAGGGCAATAAAGCGTGTTGCCTGATCAGTAAAATGTCCTCCCTTGTGATGCTCGTGCCTTGTTGCTATTGCAGTCCCCATAAGGGTATGCCATTGTAGGGGCTGTCTCACCACAGTGAGGAAATTAGGTGAACAGAAAGAACATTTAATCCTGTCTTGCCTTCGCTTTTTGTCGTGTAGATTTAACAGCTCAAAGATATGGCGATAAACTGCTGTATACAGCAGCATCCTCACAAGACGAGAACATAATGATGATTGAAAATAACGCGATTGACAACACAAGCCAACAATCAGGTGAACAAACAGAGGTAAAGCAAGCAATGATGAGCGACTCAGAGGCCGAAACTAACTCTAATGAATTGGAGCAAGAGGTTACAGAACAAGTGGGACAGCAGACTAATGTATCCGGAGCGACAAATCCGCTTAATATAGAAGAAAAGGCAGCGAGTGAAAACACGACTGTTGACACCACGGAGTCAACAATAGGAGTCACTCAACAAATCGATTCATTGAAAGCGCAGGTAGAAGATCGGAACACTCAATATATGAGAATTGCGGCAGATTTTGAAAATTACCGCAAAAGAACTCAAAAAGAAAAAGAAGAATTAGAACAGCAGGTAAAGCGAAACACGATTAATGAATTGCTGCCAATAGTTGATAATTTTGAGCGGGCGCGATCACAACTTAAACCTCAAACTGATGGGGAAATGTCGATTCATAAAAGTTATCAAGGGGTTTACAAACAATTAGTAGACGGCCTTAAGCGTTTGGGCGTATCACCAATGCGTCCTGAAGGTCAACCATTCGATCCCAATCTACACGAAGCAGTAATGCGCGAACCTACGGATGAATATCCTGAGGGAACAGTGTTAGAAGAGTTAGTACGCGGATATAACTTAGGCGATCGCGTGCTGCGTCATGCAATGGTCAAAGTAGCTGCTCCGAAGGAAGATACACTACCTTCAGAGGAAAATCAGTCAAGTTCAGCCAACAGTTAAAAAAGTATCAGCTTGTTTTCTTCGTTGGTTGTTGTTGGTTGGTGAGTCCAGTCGCTACAGGAGAAAACCCGCGTAGGGACTGGCAATTTTCTCCGTGTTCTTTGAAGCACAGGCGTTATCAGGGCGGGTTGTTCACGGAGAACAACCACCAACCATCAACGAATTACTGAGTGCTGTTGACCGAAAATGCCATTCTTTGCTTGGGGGAGCATCGTGGATCTAAATGCAAAAAGGTAGTCCGCAAAACTTCAAAAAAGAAGTTTCGAGCCGATAAAGGCTCAAATTACAAGGGAAAAGCACTCAGTAAAAATACTGTTACTTATGGAAAAAATTATTGGCATCGACTTGGGCACTACCAATAGTTGCGTCGCGGTTCTTGAAGGTGGTCATCCGATTGTGATCGCTAATTCAGAAGGCGGACGAACCACACCTAGTATTGTGGGATTTGCTAAAGGCGGCGATCGCTTAGTTGGTCAACTGGCAAAGCGCCAAGGCGTTACTAATGCCGAAAACACAATCTACAGTATCAAGCGATTTATTGGCCGTCGTTGGGATGACACCATCACAGAACGCGATCGCGTACCTTATAACTGTATCAAAGGTAGAGACGACACTGTTGATGTCCAAATCCGTGAACATAACTATACACCCCAAGAAATCTCCGCGATGATCCTGCAAAAACTGAAACAGGATGCGGAAAACTTCTTAGGTGAATCGGTTCAAAAGGCAGTGATTACCGTACCGGCATATTTCACAGATGCCCAAAGACAAGCAACCAAAGACGCTGGGATCATTGCTGGACTGGAAGTACTGCGGATCATCAACGAACCAACCGCAGCCGCTTTAGCCTTTGGATTGGACAAACAAGAAGTTGAACAACTCATCCTCGTCTTTGACTTGGGAGGTGGCACCTTCGATGTCTCGATCCTACAACTTGGGGATGGAGTGTTTGAAGTCAAAGCAACTTCTGGTAACAACCAGTTAGGTGGGGACGACTTCGATAATTGTATTGTGTGCTGGATGATTGAAGGCTTCCAGATGCGTGAAAAGATCGACCTTTCTCAAGACAAAATGGCTTTACAACGATTGCGGGAAGCAGCGGAAAAGGCGAAGATCGAACTTTCCAGCATGGTAAATACTTCGATTAACTTACCATTTATCACTGCTGATGACACTGGTCCCAAGCATTTGGAAATAGAACTCAGCCGTGCCAAATTTGAAGAGCTAACCAATCACCTGATCGAAGCGACAATTGAACCGATGATTCAGGCGTTAAAAGACGCAGATCTCAAACCACAAGATATGAATCGGATTATTTTGGTAGGTGGTTCCACCCGCATTCCTGCAGTTCAAAATGCTCTCTCCAAATTTTTTCAAGGTAAAACTCCTGATCGCTCTGTTCACCCCGACGAAGCAGTCGCACTCGGAGCAGCCATTCAAGCTGGAGTACTTGGTGGTGAACTTGATAATCTTCTTCTACTAGATGTCACACCTTTATCACTGGGAATTGAAACCTTGGGAGAAGTCTTTACCAAAATCATTGAACGCAATACCACAATTCCTACCAGTAAGTCTCAAGTGTTTTCTACAGCAATTGATGGGCAAACTTCAGTAGAAATTCACGTCCTTCAAGGTGAACGGGCAATGGCAAGGGATAATAAGAGTCTTGGTAAATTTTTACTGACAGGAATTCCCCCCTCTCCCCGTGGAATACCACAAATTGAAGTCTCTTTTGAAATCGATGTTAATGGCATTCTCAAAGTTGCGGCACAAGATAAAGGTACTGGTAGAGAGCAGAGCGTTTGTATTACCAACACAGGGGGTTTAAATACCCAAGAGATAGAACGGATGCGTCAAGAAGCTCTTGTGTTTGCGGAGGAAGACGAATTACGCAAAGAGTTTGTTGAACTTAAAAACCAGGCAGCGAATCTTATCTACAGTTACACATCGACTTTAAAGGATAATAGCAGTTTTATAACTGATTCCATGAAAGCTTTAGCAAATGAAAAAGTCTTACAACTCAAAACAACGATGGCTAAAGGTCCGATCTCTATAGCAGAATTCAAACAACATTTGGATGACTTCCAGCAAACTCTATTTGCCATTGGTACTGATGTTTATAACCGTGCTAATAACCATGATGAAGTTGTTGATACCTCACGACAGGGTGATAAAATGCGCGGAGGCTTAACACCACAATCATCCCCACAAGAAGAATTGAACTTTGATTTTGAAAACGACAGTACTGTAAAAGCTGATTACGAGGCGATCGAGTGAGAAGGCGAGAAGAGGTAGGCTTTGAGCAGGTGGTTACTTACCTTACCCCTAAATCTACAAGGAAGTGATGACAATTTGCTAGAGTGTAGAAGCGCATTTACTTTGGCACATGTTGCAGTACAGATGCGAAAAAATACATTTGGGGGGTTTTCCACACCTAATGGTACGGCTAGCTCCTCTGTTGATAGGCGGAGTTTTACCCTACTACGTAGCACAATGGTAAAAGAGACATCCTCCGATGGCACTAACTTTTTCCTTTTTTATAAGGAAAGCAGTTGTAGCTGATGACTTATGGGAAAGGTAAAGGGTAAGATTAACTATTAATAAAACTTAACTATTGCCTTCTGCCTTCTGCTTTTAGTTTAGCCGCTTTCTACCTTTTAACTTTCACCTTTGCTATATGGCTCGCGACTATTATGAAACTCTGGGTGTCTCTCGTGACGCCGACAAAGAAGAAATCAAACGCGCTTACCGCCGCCTAGCCCGGAAGTATCACCCAGACGTGAACAAAGAACCGGGAGCGGAAGAGAGATTTAAGGAAATTAACCGAGCTTATGAGATCCTCTCAGAACCAGAAATCCGCGCTCGGTACGACCGATTTGGTGAACAAGGTGTGTCAGCAGGGGCTGGCGCGGGCTTCCAAGATATGGGAGATATGGGCGGCTTTGCCGATATCTTTGAAAGTATCTTCAGTGGTTTTGCGGGCGGTGTGGGTGCTCAAACGCAAAGACGTCGTAATGGTCCCGCTCGGGGCGATGACTTACGGCTAGATCTGAAGTTAGACTTTAGGGAAGCGGTGTTTGGCGGTGAAAAAGAAATTCGGATTTCTCATCTAGAATCCTGTGAAGTTTGTACTGGTTCCGGTGCTAAACCAGGGACACGCCCTCGCACTTGTTCAACTTGTGGTGGCACAGGTCAAGTCCGTCGCGTCACGAGAACGCCATTTGGAAGCTTCACTCAAGTTTCGACTTGTCCGACTTGTAATGGTACGGGGATGGTCGTCGAAGACAAATGCGATGCCTGTGATGGCAAAGGCGCAAATCAAGTCACCAAGAAACTGAAAATTTCCATTCCGGCAGGAGTGGATAATGGTACTCGCTTGCGAATCTCTGGAGAAGGCGATGCAGGTCAACGCAGTGGACCTCCTGGAGATTTATACGTTTACTTATTCGTAAATGAGGACGAGGAATTTCAAAGGGATGGAATTAACGTTCTCTCAGAAATCAAAATTAGCTATCTCCAAGCAATCCTGGGTTGCCGTTTAGAGGTAAATACCGTAGACGGACCAGTAGAACTGCTGATTCCAGCAGGAACCCAACCCAGTACAGTAATGAAGTTGGAAAATCATGGCGTACCGCGCTTGGGTAATCCTGTCAGTAGAGGCGACCATATGATTACGATATTAATTGATATCCCTAATAAGGTGACGCCTGACGAACGCGAATTGCTAGAGAAGCTCGCTAAGATTAAAGGCGATCGCACTGGGAAAGGTGGTCTAGAAGGTTTTTTGGGAAATTTGTTTCACCAAAGATGATAGAATCCTCCCTTTTAACTCCTGATGCTCAACTTGACTTGCGCGGCACCCCTTGCCCGATTAATTTCGTTCGGACGAAACTACGTCTGGAACAAATGGAACTAGGCAGTTTGTTGGAAGTCTGGTTAGATCCGGGAGAACCTATTGAGCAAGTTCCAGATAGCTTAACAATGGCAGGTTATCAAGTAGAACAAATTACAGACTGTGCTGATTATTTTTCTCTTTTAGTCCGCCGTCCCGTCACTGCTGAATGATAGAGAATTTGAAGGCAGCCACCGGGCAATTTCAAGGAACGGTTCTAGCCGTGCAAGCAAACTATTATCGGGTGCAACTGGAGAGCTTGGACGCGGCGACAGGGGGAGACGGGGACACGCAGACAAATACTCTCACTGCGTATCAGCGTCACCCCGCACTCCTCCTATGTACTCGCAGAACACGGCTCAAGAAAATCGGACAACAAGTCATGGTGGGCGATCGCGTGGTAGTAGAAGAACCAGACTGGACTGGTGGAAGGGGGGCAATCTCCGAAGTTCTACCTCGCTCTAGCCAATTAAATCGTCCCGCGATCGCCAACGTTAACCAAATTCTGTTGCTATTCGCTGTTATGGATCCACCTTTGGAACCTTACCAACTGAGTCGC
>CAZZVG010000454.1:0-5680 GCA_964657295.1 Iningainema sp.
GGTGACTCATTGTCACGCTTGGGTGATTTTAAGCATCGACAACCGTGGGAAAAATTCGACTCAAGTCTAATAAGGCATCTTCAAATCCAGGAATCACCACTGACTGATGTGGCAAACATATCTGTTTGCTGAGATAATTGAATTTACCTTGAGCATTTTGATAAGGCTGACTGTAACGCTCAAGCTGGCGAACATTTAAGTTGACAATCCAATAATCAAAAATTCCGGCTTCTGCGTAGACTTCTAACTTTGTTGTTTGGTCGTAATTTAGGGTTGAGTCCGAAATTTCAATCACTAAAAAAATATCTTCGGGATAAGGATGATGGGGAAGATAGTCAGTCTCGTTTCCTCGTGCGATCGCTACATCTGGTTCAGGTTCACTATCTGATGGTAGTATAATAGGCTCTTGACAACGCACAACAGCCTGATCGCCCAGCAATCGATCCAGTTGCCTACAAAGTCGAGTTGTACAAAATGTATGAGGTGTGCCTTTGGCTACCATCTGAATTAGTTCTCCGCGAATCAACTCGATGCGATCGCTCTCCTTTAGAAATTCCAGTTCAATCAGCCGATGATATTGGTCAATAGTAAATCGCTTTGGTGTGACAACGTTCATGAGACATCACCGATTTAACTGTTATATACTTTCCAGCTTACCATCTGTATTCATGTTCCAGATGCACCCACAGCCCTATTAATGACGTCGCGAACCTCTTTTTCTTTTCCACATCCGGTGACTCGTCAGCTTTTTCAACGAGTGCAAGAAAAAGAATGTATTTCTTGCACTGAAGATTATTCGGGTGTGTTTCCTGGCGATCGCCTTTCCTCCCTTTCTTCTCCAAACCCTTACTTCATCAGGATTTAACGTCTAATTTTTAGCTTTTAAGTGAAAACCCGCAGGTGTTAAAATTACTTTCTAGAACTGCACTTCTGATTAGTAAAATGGTCAAAAGGTAGTATCATCAGGCTTTATGCAGACGTGGACAGTCAAAACGCTTATCTTAAGTACACCACCGCCATTGACTCTACATCCGGCGGCGGTTTACCTGTCTGCGTTAGCACCAGGTTCAAGACCGACAATGGAACAAGCTTTAAATTCGATCGCGTCTTTGTTAACGAGCGGTGAGTGTGATGCCATGACCTTGAATTGGGCAACACTACGTTATCAACACACAGCAGCTATCCGTACTGCTTTGACTTCAAGATTTGCCCCTGCGACTGCTAATAAAATGTTGTGTGCATTAAGGCGAGTTTTACTAGAAGCGCTGAGACTGGATTTGATCAGTGCCAATGATTACGCAAAGGCCGTGGATTTTTCGAGCGTCCAGGTACAAAAGAACCTCCGAGGTAGGGCATTAAAAAGTGATGAAATTGCGGCACTGATGCAGGTGTGTGTGGAAGACTCTGCGCCGCAGGGGGCTAGAGATGCGGCACTGATAGCAATTTTACGTGGTGCTGGGCTACGTCGAGCCGAAACAGTTAATTTGAATTTGAGAGATTTTAACGCTTGCACTGGGCAGCTAGAGGTGCTTTATGGGAAGGGGGGAAAAGACAGGATGGTGTATTTACCAACTTCTGCAATCTCGGTAGTGGAAGATTGGCTCTTAGTGCGGGGTAGGGAACCAGGACCACTATTGTGTCCCATACGCAAGGGGAAAAAAGTGGAACTACAGCGGCTAAGTCCGCAGGCGGTGCTTTGGATTGTGCAAAAACGGGCTACAGAGGCTGGTGTGGAATTGTTTTCTCCTCATGATTTCCGCCGTACATTCTGCTCAGATCTGTTAGACTGTGGTACAGATATTGTCACAGTGCAGAAGTTAGCAGGGCATGCCTCGCCGATAACGACAAGTAAGTATGATCGGCGTGGCGAGGAAACCAAGCGTAGGGCTGTGGAGAATTTGGGTATTCCTTACACTCCTAAAAAAACGAATTGACAATATATACGATTGGTTAACCCTATCGTGTAATTTGTACTACTCGTAACCATGTCTCTCGCGGAAATGCTCGGCCAACTGATAGTAGTGGGTTGTATTTGCCGGATAATGAGTAGAGGAGTATTTTTAGTAAGAATACATCCGTCAGAATCCAAGAGTGTTTTCTGAATTCTTACATTTTTAGAGGGTTGTCAACAAGCATTTTTCTTTTGAAACCATGCCAATTTCAAAATTAGACAATTTGGCGTCTGTGATCTCAAACCGCACAGCCATTCTCTTGGGGTATGAATTCAACGAGAGAAATAATCTATGGCAAGTTTGGGTAAGCCATCCAAATATGGGCGATGATTTTACCCTCAAGTCCGCTTATCGCACAAAAAATATTTGTGATGAATCTTTAGAGTTTTATGCTGGTATATGTTTAATTAAAAATATTGATGCATCGAAAGTCATACTACCGCGTAAAATAATCTATCCGGATTGCGCGGTAGACATTTTAGTGAAATTCAAGAACTTCGCAATTGAATCACTCCGTGAAGGAGACCACTCGCTTGTCCGATTTCCTCTCTTGACAGAAAAGAAAATTGTTAAGTATTTGCAATCTAGGAGATCCATGAAAATGAGGCGTTGAAAAATAAGTTATTAAAACGCACGAAATTTTTATTTTAAATGAGACACACCCAGGTAAGCGATCGCGCATACCAACACAACTCCAACTATTAAAAGTGCTGCACTCACTTCTGGAACTTCAAAAGTCAAGCCAGCTTCATTTAAAAAAATTATCTGTACGCCCATCCTTCTAAAATCTCTCGCGGCGGAGCACAGCCGCATCATAATCTAATGGATCGGTTGGTGCTAGTCCCACTACTACGCGACGTTTGGGTATTAGCCAGAGAATTTTAGGTCCATAGTAACAATACATTTCTGTTTGTGCTACCGCATGAAAAATATTGTCACGGGTTAACCATTTCTTGACTTCGTATACCGTTAACCACGTGCTAATATCAATACGCCTCATCGAGGCTGGGGTTTTCACCACTACTTCATCTGGCGCGGAGAGGAACCACCAGCGGCGGAGACGTTTTTGGATAAGAAGCTGCAAGTCTCTTTCTGCCCAATGATCTGGGAGGTGGCGAGAGCAAAACTCTAAACTATTCACCTACACTTTTCCTCCATGTACGTGGTGTTATACCTGCATCTTTTAGGATGGTGTGCAGGCGACGGCGTGCGGACTGGAAACCGTCGCCATCACCTGATTTATATCCCCAAACTTTAAAAATTATGTGCTTTTGGTTTCTAATGGCTGGTTCATGGTATATCCACAAGTAACCAACCCAGTCACGTTCTATCTGCCTGATCGCTCCATAAGGAGGAAGCTTCGCTGTGGGTTCATGGAACCTTTCAAGCCGTTCATCGAACTCATAACTATTTTCTTGTAACCTTTGCCGTGTATTAGTTTCGATGTTGTTTTGAGAAGTTTCGCTTTTTACTAAACGAAGGTTCGGTGAACCTTCTTCTGAAGTAGGGTAGCGATCGCCCGAAGGATGATTAGGCGGCGGTTCATATCCATTACCATCAGGTATTGCTGGTAAGCGCACCATCTCTTGAGGTTTCAGCCATATCTGCACTGCACCACGTAAAGTGGCAAACTTAGGATTTTCGGCTAACTCCATTTCGATATGGAGATGATTAGCCCACTTCTCGATCGCCTTCTGCCCTCCTTCTATAGGTTTGAGGCGTAGAACCACATACCCATCACCATCAATGCTGACACCTTTAAACCAACAAATCACACGCCTCTTAAAAAGCAATTCCATACATTTACGTGCAATCATTATTTCAAAACTGGAACCCTCTGGAAGTGGTGGCGCTTCGTATTCATCCAGCACTCTTTCCAATTCATCAATACGAGATTCTAGCAATTCAATCTTTGATTGATAGGCGGCGATCGCCTCCTCTTGTTCTTTAAGGAAAGTCTCCTTATCAGCTTCTAACTCTTGATTAGCTAATTGTACTTTTCCCTGTAATTCTTTCTCAGCTAATATAACAGACTTCTCACGTTCATCAAGTTCACGTTGTTTAATTGTAGCAATTTCCTCAATCTGTCTTTCTAATAGGTTAATTTTAGATTCAAGTTTTCTAGTTTCCTTTTTTAAATCTATTCGTTGATTATTTAGATGCTTAATAGGCTCGAATATTCCCCTTGTAGAACGCACATAAATCAAGCCTACAAAAATCCCTCCAACCCTAACCCATATACTATACTGCTCATTTAAAACTGGGTAAATTGCTGCGGCAGTAATATTTAGAGTACATAGGGAATATTGGAGGATATTTTTTAAGTTCATTGTCAGCACCTAGCCATTTTAACAACAAAGAATTCAGCAGTCAGCAGCCAGAATTCAGATGAAGGTTAAGCGACTGGTGGATGAATAAAAGGTGAACCACCACACCAAAATTGCAGATTTGGTGGTCAACAATTGGTCGCGGGTTTAAATCCCCTTCCCTATCAATTCTGAATTCTGAATTCTGTCTTCTGATTTCTGTTTTAATTTTTCCTTCTCAACAGTAAAGTGAATCCACAAATTATTAGTAGCACGCTGATTGCGAGCGCTAACATCACTACCCTATTATGAGAGTATATTCGACTAGTAGAATATTTGAAAATCTCAGCTAGGATTGAAGCAAACATTAAGAAAGTGGTGGTTAATACCACCACATAAAGAGTTGGATTCATTTAAACTAAACGTTAGACTTTCTCTTGTTCCTTAGTCTTTGTTCTTACCATCCCTACCAAATCAACCACAGTCGATTGTGTGGGTGGCAATGCGTTTTGAGAAGAAGGAGTCATAGAAGCTGGATTAACACCTATTTCGTAGGCTTTTTTAGTTAGTTTCTGCCTCCAATGGATTTCATTGATCACCCCAGAAGCTTGCGTTCCTTTGAGGTTAGTAGATGCGATGGCATCCTTTTCCTTATCTGTCTGAAGTTTAGTTTTCTCAGTATTTAACTGAGTTTTTTCCCGATCCAGTTTTACCTCCTGCTTATCCGCCCAAACTTCACTTTTCTTAGTCTTAGCACGTTCACCACGTAGAATATTTACACGCTGCTTCCCTTTTTCAATATGTAAAGAAGCTTGAAATGACATGTCATCAATCCAATTTGATTGAGTTGATTGAGTTTGTGTTTGTGTTTGCGATTTAGTAGCCATTATTTTTGACAACATTGTTTTTACCTTGACCCAACTAGCTTCCCAAAAGCTATGGGAATGAAACCTGTGGTTCGGGAATGATCTAACTTTTTTGCTCAGTTTTTTGACTTTTAATAGTTTTAACTTCTGACTTTATTCGCTCACCCAAAGCCTCTAAATCTTTTGGATTATTTGGGTTAACTACAATTGGTTGAATTCCTGCATTCTCAAACATTTTGAGAAACGCATTCACCAAGTCATTTTCTTCGTTGCTCATAATTTTGTTCCTGAAACTGATAGAAAATACTTTGTCCCCAGGCACTGATGTAACCTGAGAGCGCCCACTGTGCGAACCAGATAATCCCGATAGCGATCGCTACTACTACTGAATGTGCGCACATCCAATTCAAGATTTTAGGCGACGGGAACGAGGATCTAGCGCCTTTCCCAAATTTTCAATCCCACCCTTAATAGTCTCACTAGCTCCGGTAGTAACTTCCTCTAAGAGGGTGTTTATAAATAAAAAATAAAGAACACCGCAGTCATTCCCCAGGGC
>CAZZVG010000455.1:0-327 GCA_964657295.1 Iningainema sp.
ATGGATTCCTCCAATACTAAGTGAAACCAGAATTTGATTAAACTGGTGCGACTTTATTGGCTTGTTTTGTCGTTTCCCCAGTCACAACAGTCAAATAACTGCTGTAACTATTTCCAGATCTGGAAGGTTAGGTAAAGACAAGTACACAAGCCTCTAAACTTCAGCTACCTTAAGGATTTATTCTCGGGCATTATGTAGAGCAAATATTACTTGTCTTCACACTTTGTAATATTGCTTTTCATGTTTACTATCGCATACCCAAGATGAAAGCGATATTAAGAAAAGTTACAACCCTTTGCGGGAGTCCAGTCGCTTCGCTCCAAGTCA
>CAZZVG010000455.1:337-5675 GCA_964657295.1 Iningainema sp.
AAGAACCACCAAAATAAATTTAGGGGCTTGTAGCTTGGACGTAGTATTTCTGGCGCTATGCGGATCGAAATACATTTTTTTTGTTTTCCATAAATAAATTCAGGGGCTTGTATCCTTTTTTGTTTTTTTGACTTTTGACTTCCCGCAGGGCGGTCATTAGCCATCGGTCTTTGGTCATTTGTAACCACCAGAGACACCTGACTAATGACAAAGAATTAACCCGGCTTAACGATCGCTAAAACGTCCTGTCAGCACAGCCGGAGACAGGCTAGACCAAGACTGTTTCACCAAATCGGCGGCAGCCTTCACACTACCGAGGTAATTACCTGCGGGTAGCGATGGGAAACGTGGATAAGGAACTACGTCTTCACCAAAGTACTGGGCATACTCTGGACTATCAATGATCACCTGTACAGCAGCTTTCAAACCGCCATCAGCCAGCAGTTTATTATACGTCCGAATTTCTGCTTGAGTTGCTGGTGCGCGTCCCAACAAGTGACGGAAGAGGAATTCAATCACCTTGGTGTTGGGATAGGGAGTGTAGAAGCGCTTGCGATAGATTTCCGAACTGGCAAGCTCGCGGATAAACTCCCGCACGGAAATTTCCCCATTTCGCAATTTGCTGTCTAAGTCAGAACGACGGAAGTAGCCAGGAACTTGACCGCTAAAGACATCCATCACCTGACAGTAAATGGCGTTGATTGTCTGTAGTGTTTCCGACTGGTTTGCGCCTGTAGTCATGCGGTAAATACGTGCTGGTTTGCGACGGCTTGTACCTACGCCCACCTCAACAGACTGTCCGCGACCATCATTGTAGGAACGACCCAATTCAATAAACAGCGGCTTGCTCTTATCGATTTGTTGCGCTTTCGCGGCGATATCTGCGATCGCCTTCGCCAACATCGGCATCTTATCACCATCCATCCGCGCTTCCACTGGCTCAAAGCTGGGGATAACGATGTCATTGTTCTGCTTTGTCAGCTGGTTGTAAAGCCTCTCAGTATTCGGGAAATTCGCCGCAGGTAAAGTTGGGAAGCGGTTAAAAGGCACCGTATCTTCACCAAACGCCTGGAGATACTCCTGAGTATTCACCATTGCCCGGACAAATGCGCGCAGACCCTGCCCCGCCAGTATCTGATTATACTTGCGAATTTCCGCTTGGTCAATAGGAGCGCGTCCCAGGAAATGCTTAGTCCCCAGTTCAATCACCTTAGTATTTGGATAGGGCGTATAGAACTCTTTCTGGTATAGATTAGAACAACCCAAACCTTCTACGAATTCCTTAACAGTGATTTCACCATTACCCAACCTGCTTTGTAGCACTGTAAATTCGTTTTGGGAGATGTAGGGTGCAACATCACGCTCGAAAATCTGGCGACAGGCAGCGCGAATGACAATATCCACCGCCACTTTGTCATCAATACCCGCTACCAACTTAAAGGTTTTCGTTTGTTCGCGCTTCTTGCTGACACCTTGATTAATCCGGAACTGAATATCTGGTTCCGTCCGGATTTCCGTGACTGTCCCCAGTTCCACAAAACGCGGCGTTTCTTCCTTCTGGACTCTCGAGCCGACATCCTGGATACTACCAACACGTAGTTGCCGCAATGCCAAACCTTGGGGAGTCACATAGCGTTCGTATGGTACTGTATCTTCACCAAATGCCTCGCTGTACTCCAACGAGTCAATAATGGCATCCACCAGCCCGTACAAGCCCTTCTTGGCACAAATATCAAAGTACTTGTTATTTTCCTGACGACCATAGGTAGGACGACCTAACAAGCGACGGTGGATGTACTCAAGCGCCTTACAGACATAAAGCGGAGTCCAGTACAGCTTGCGGAACAGATCCGACTTAGCCAAAGCGCGGATAAACTCCCGTACAGAAATTTCCCCATTTTCCAGTTTAATTTCCGCAACTTTTAACCGCTGACCTTCATAGACATCCCGACCAAAGACTTGCAGGTAAGTAGCCCGAATCAGTGCTTGAGTAGAGCTTTCGCTGTATCTGACGCTGACTCCCGTTGGTGTTTTTCTCCCTCTTGTACCGGGAAGTTGATCCAAGCGGAACACTTTAGGCCCAAGAGTACCTGGAAACTCACCCCGTGCCTCGGGATTGCTGTTTTGGTTATTAATCCCAGGCCCCGAATGAATCAGGATACGTTTGGTATCCTTACCAAAAGGTGCTGGACGTGTGCTAGGGTTGCGAGTTTCTTTCGGGAAGATTGCCCCAAACTGAATTTCCAGTGGATCGTTACCAGAACCATAGGGATGCTGATCAGGCAGTGGCTGCTCGTAGTCAGCAAAAGTTGTGATAAACTGTGGGACTTTGCGGAAAGGCGCACTGTACTTGAACAGGTCTTGCTGCGGTCCCCAGTTGCGGCATTCTTGTGCCTCTTGCCCTAAACCTCGGATGTATGGTACAGTTTCTTCACCAAAGTAGTCTGAGTATTCCTGAGAATCTACTAAAGCATCGATTAAAGCTGGCAGACCGCCTTTAGAAATAATCGAGAAGTATTCCTGCACTTCTTCGCGACTACTTGGTCCCCGTCCTAAGACATGACGGAAAGCAAGTTCCAGGGCGCGGCTATTAATAAATGGTTCGTAAAACTGTTGGCGGTAAAGCGGAGATTTGGCAACACGGCGGACAAACTCTTTCATTGAGATTGTGCCATTCTTCACCTGAGATTCCAGGTAAGAAATCGATTGGCTGTAAGCACGGGTGATATCGCGCTCAAAAATTTGCCGATATGCAGCTTTGACTACCTCAGTTTTCTCAGATGTAGACAACCCAGTCTTCATCACAAACTTGGGACGCCGTTCTGCTGCATTGAAATAAATCTGGGGCAGTTCCAAGCCTTGTTGGTCGTTTGAGGGTCTTTGACGCAGTTTATTAGAAGGAGTGGGTGCTTTAAATTCGGAAATCAAAACATCCATGTACTGACTAACAGTTTCCGCTCCCTCTGGATCTTTACGGAAAAAGGAAAGAGCGCCTGCTTTGATTTCTAATAAAGCCACAATTGTCGCTTCACCAGAACAGGCGTTTTCAATGATTTCCCGCAAACCCCGCGTGTTAACAATGATGATATTCGGGTCTCCAGCCACGATCGCATAGGTAGCGTAGCGTAAGAACCATGATAAATCCCGTAAGCTCTTAGCCATATTGCTAGGACCATAACGGGCGACATTGATTGGTCTAAAACCTGGAGGAGTTGGACCTCCAGGCGCGGAATTAAAAATGGAGCGTAAATTTTCTAGGAACCCACCGCGACTTTCTACATAGGTCACGGTTCCTAATTTCATCCCTTCTCTCACATCTATGGCAGATGTGACTGCCATTGCCAATTCTGGTTCCTTAGGTTTTTCTAAGAAAGACATCGGCGAACCACCCACAAAAATGCGGTTGGCAGCGCGTGAGACGATAATTTCGGAATTTTCTGTGAGCTTCTGGGCTATTTCTAGCCGCTTTGCACCAGATGCAAAATAACTTGCCAGCTCATTAAGTTCTCCAGTTCCGAGAAAGCGATCTTGCTGCTCCGCTTGCGAAATTGTCGAGCCAGCTAGGGTTTGATATAGTTGCGGACGCGCAACCGAGCTTCCACCACTTGCCTTAACACTCATGAGATTTGTAAAACTCCTATCATATTAATTTTTTGTGTTAAGTCTGGGTTGCTTTAGGGCTTGACACATCTAAGTATTTATGCATTTAGAGCGTTGCCTTCAAGACTGCTAAAAAAATTAACCCAGTCAGCTTTTAGATTAGAACGTTTTGTGGTTTATCTGTCGCAATATTAAGAAGTGTATCGAAAATTCAGATCAAATGTATCAGGTTGTGAAGCTGGGACTTTAAAGTGTCGAATCAAGTGACATCAGCTTTGTTACTAAACTTTATAAAAATCACAGAAATACTTTTTTCATTACAATTTAAACAGATGACTGTAAATCGATAAAATCATGGTCAACCTCTCTGATACTGGAACGCCACAATCAGACATTATACGCAAGATTCCACCTTTAGAGAGTGGCGATCGCCTGACTGTTGACGAATTCGAGCAACGCTACACCGCAGCCTCTTACATCAAAAAAGCCGAACTGATCGAAGGAATTGTTTACGTGGCATCTCCGTTACGTTTTGAAAGTCATGCTCAACCACACGGACGTTTAATGACTTGGCTGGGAGTTTATGAGGCATCAACCCCAGGTGTCCAACTAGGAATTGAACCGACTTTGCGTTTAGATCGAAACAATCAACCGCAACCGGATGGAGTGCTGCTGATTCCGCAAAATATTGGTGGACAATCTCGATTGAGCAAAGATGACTATATTGAAGGCGCACCCGAACTAGTAGCAGAGATTGCCGCAAGTAGCGTAGCTCTTGACTTAAACGACAAAAAGGAAGTCTATCGTCGTCATGGAGTGCAGGAGTATATCGTTTGGCAGATTTTCGAGAAGAAATTGAACTGGTATAAGTTACAATCAGGAAATTATATCTCTATGATGCCAGATGCAAATGGCGTTATTCAAAGTCAGATCTTCTCAGGGTTATGGCTATCAGTGCCAGATTTACTTGCTGGTAACGTAGCGCAAGTGCTTTCCCTGTTGCAGCAAGGATTGAATTCACCAGAACACAAAGCTTTTGTAGAGCTATTGGCACAGGCGCAAAGTTAAGAGCAGGAGAAAGGAAATAAAAATGCATAAATAGCTTATGACTACTGGATCACACCGTCCTCGTATTTTAAAACCAGACGAAACTTATACTTTCCGTAGATACTTTGATTTACGGTTTGCTCCAGCCGATATTTTGCGTGAACTGGGAGCAAGTCTAACTAAGGCTGCTATTAACTTTCCAGCTAATACTCATCAAATTACTCGACTTGCTGATCTCAAAGCGCGTTTAGAAGAAGCGATCGCTCGGGTTAGTTTGACTAGTGAAGCTGCCCGACGGGAAGTTTTGATTGCACCTATTTTGTTGGAAGTTGCTCATATTACGGAGTCAACAATTAACATTGAATATCTAATTGAGGTAAATCAATACCTCAAAGGTGATTTAGATTATTACCTACTATCAAAATACAATATGTTAGTAGTGGAAGCAAAACAGGCAGACCTAACACGGGGATTTACGCAGCTAGCAGTGGAATTAATTGCCTTAGATGCATGGATAGAATCGGATGAGCCGATTCTATATGGTGCGGTGACGACAGGAGATATCTGGCAGTTTGGTAGCTTCCAACGTACTTCGCGCTTAGTGACTCAAGATTTAATGCTATATCGAGTTCCAACTGATTTGGAAGTATTGATGCAAATTCTAGTCGGAATTCTTACAAATAAGTAGGTC
>CAZZVG010000456.1:0-5671 GCA_964657295.1 Iningainema sp.
CCAAACTGACAGTGGATGATATCGTAGGGTTTCGATTTGAGCAGTGGGATAGTTCCGTACAGTAAATTTAAGGAAGCCGCTTGCCTGCCATACTTAAAAAAGTTGAGACTTCGCAGTAATACGATTGGAGCTTTCTCAAAGTTGGCAAATATTAAAAACACACCTTTGAGAAAACGCCAAAAGTAATTTTTAGGAATTGTGGGCACATAGTGAGTACGAGCAAGCATTTGATATTTCTCAACATCTAAATGCATTTTAGATATTTCCTCCGGTTGGTAACCGTAAATATCAACTTCGTATCCGCGAGAAATTAAACCCGTAATTTGATTTATAATAAAAGTTTTTGACAGAATGGGAAAATCTCCCACGAAGAAGGCTATTCTCATAGAAAGACTTTACATAGTAAAAAATCTCATCACAAGCAAACAGCATTTATATTAACATGTATTTTCCGCAATAACACGTACTCTTTTCCCAAAGTTGAGGAGTCACCATTGGCAATACATTTGCCGCTCAGACGCACGCGCAGGCTTCACTGCCCTTGCAACGCCCCTTTCTTGCGTCTCCTCAAAGCAGCTTCTCTTCTAGCGCAACAGAACAACGCTCAAGTCATTCGTAAATATCATAGAGCAGTCCGCGCATTAGTTGTGAAATTTCTCTGGTGATTCTATTCTTGGCGTTCTTGGCGTCTTGGCGGTTTATTCAACAAATAATATTTTTGGAAAACCGACATAGAAAATTTTTTATCTGTTATAGATGGAATGTATCAATCCGAGGACTGTTGAGTTTTAACGGTTAACTGATAGGACTTGTGAGAGATACAGTAGCAAGCGTAACAATTATATTTTCTAAATAGCGCTATTATGAACTTAACGGTTTATCCTTGTACGATCGCTATCGTTGGAGGCGGCTTGAGTGGTTCTCTAGTTGCAGCCAATCTGATGCAAAATGCAACCACGCCAATGTCGATTAAGTTAATTGAACGTCATTTGGAAGTGGGCAGAGGAGTTGCTTACGGTACACAAATTAAGGGCCATTTGCTGAACGTTCCAGCAGGCAAAATGAGTGCGTTTCCAGATAAACCAGATCACTTTCTCAATTGGTTGCATGAGAACGGACATGTTGGAATTAAAGCATCCACCTTTGTTCCGCGTCAAGTGTATGGAGATTACGTGCAGGCAACCTTAAGCGAAGCGGAGGCGAATGCTCCGACTGATGTCCGTTTAGAAAGAATTGTGGATGAAGCGATCGCGATCGAAACGAAAAGCCAAAGAGTGATAGTCTCTCTGAAGGGACAGTGTTTGAACGTTCAAAAGGCTGTGCTAGCGTTGGGCAATTTCCCCGCATCTCTCCCAGAACCCCTTGCCTCAGTAGAGAATCACAATCGCAGTATCAGAGATGCTTGGGCTGACGATGCGATCGCAGACTTGAATCCAGAAGATTCGATTCTATTGATTGGAACCGGATTGACGATGGTAGATACGGTTATTGCCTTGCTCTCGAAAGGATTCCGGGGGAAAATCCATGCTGTCTCCCGTCACGGCTTCATGCCGCTTTCTCACAAACCAACAACTCCATTACCAACATTTATTCACCCAGCAACAGCACCAAACACCGCACGAGAACTCCTACATTTAGTCCGTCACGAAGTGCAACTTGCAGGTGATCGCCAACAAGATTGGCGTGCTGTGATTGATGCACTACGCCCAGTCACTCAACAACTCTGGCAAATACTCCCATTAAACGAACAAAAAAGATTTCTCCGCCACCTCAAAGCCTACTGGGAAATTCACCGCCACCAGATTGCTCCTGAAATTGCCGAAGTGCTGGATGCAGCGAACCAATCTGGTCAACTTTTCCATTATGCAGGTAGGATTCAAACTTGTCAAGATTCTGAGAATAGACTTGCCGTGACAATTCGCGAGCGAGGGACACAAGCAAATATTGTTTTACAGGTAAACCGAATTGTTAACTGCACGGGATCAAACTGTAACTACCGCAAATTGCCGCATCCATTAATCTCCAGCCTGCAAGAAAAAGGACTGATTCGTCCTCATGCTTCGTCAATGGGAATTGACACTGCTTCTAACGGTGCGTTAATTGATGCAGAAGGCAACACCTCTGAACTATTATACACAATAGGGACACCGCGTAAGGGAAATCTTTGGGAAACCACTGCTGTTCCAGAAATTCGCCTTCAGGCAGCGAATTTGGCCCAAGAGTTACTAAAATCCCTTCATCCCAAACCCTATATTGTTAGTGATTGGTTTGCTCCCAATCAATCGAGTGCGTTGCCAAAACCTGAGATGCTGTTTCGTCAACTGTTTGATAAAGAGTCGAGTACCTACACATACCTAATTGCCGATCCAAAAACGAAAGTCGCCATTCTCGTCGATCCTGTATTAGAACAAGTCGAACGCGATCTTCAAGTCATTCGAGAATTAGAACTTACCCTACACTCCTGTTTAGAAACCCACATCCACGCAGATCATATCACTGGAGCAGGTAAACTCAAGGAGCTAACGAATTGTCTGAGTATCTTGCCTCGGTATGCTGAGACGACTAGTGCAAACCGCTTGATTGCGGATGGAAATACTTTGCTGCTGGGCAACATCCATATTCAAGCCATCGCCACTCCAGGACATACAAACAGTCACATGGCTTACCTGGTGAATGGGACTCACTTGTTAACTGGTGATGCACTCTTTATCCGAGGCTGTGGCCGTACCGACTTCCAAAACGGTGATGCCGGATTGCTGTATGATGCTGTCACGCAGAAGCTTTTCACCTTACCAAATGATACTTTGGTCTATCCCGCTCACGACTATCAGGGACGAACAGTATCTACTATTGGCGAAGAAAAGCGTTGGAATCCCCGCTTTGCATACAGTCGCAGCCAGTTTATCACCTTCATGAATAACCTGAACCTGCCCTATCCTCAAAAAATGTTGTTAGCCGTACCAGCAAATCAACATGGTGGTATGCTAGTTACATTAGACTATCAAATTTGAGTAAATAGACGTTTGCGCCTAATTCTCATATTATGTCCGATTAGACACCAGTAGGGGCGAACGGCTGTTCGCCCTACCAATGGTTTTGGCGATACGGCTTAAGCCGTGGCTAAGGGCATCGCATAATTAATTTTCGGAGATGTCCGATTAATTAACCGTAATTTCCGTAGCACGGCACCCCACCACGCTCCTCACCTGGGCGTGGGAAACCCGCCGGAGAGTGCTGTGCTTTGGCGGGGTGGGGTTCTTTTCCGCATGAGGTGATTCGACGGACATGATATCACATGACCGGACGACGGATGAAACGACCAATCGCAGAGCCAACGCGGAGGTCAAATTTTTTCCATGAATATGTTGTCGGCGAATAGAGTGAAATGGGTGCTTGCGCGTGTTTCCAATAGAGTTTATCAGTTTGTGTCGGACTGTTACCGTCAAACAAAGCGCTAATCATCAGTTTCTTCCGCCAAGGTTTAACGTTTGGTACTGTGGCATGAGACATAGTCGTACCACCAGGTATAAAATCCATACCTTCAGGACCTAGCGTACTTAGAGGATAATGTGATAGCATTAATGCCAAATTAAGGTAAGTTTGGTCTCCATAAAGATAAGGAGAAGTGTAAAAAAGATCCTGGTTATAAAGATCTTTTGAGTCAACGTATCCTGCCTTCTCACCGACTTCGATAAGTTTCTGCCATAATGATAGTATTGACTTATAGTTGCGAGGGACACCAATAAAACCACTATTATAGTGATAATCTAACTGTCGCTCGCATGGAAAGCCGTTGTTTTCGGCAAATTCCTTCCATGCTAAACGTCGAGGATGATTGGCTGGCACCAAGTACCATGAGTCACCGCAAAGGGCAATTCCACGGCTTACCCAGTTTTCGTAGAAATTCCAGCAACACTTATTGACAATATCAGGGTCAAAGTAAAATAGGGCTTCAACCTCTGGGCAATATTTTTCCAAGAGATCCCACATAAAATTAGGTTTGTAAAATGCAAAGTGCATTGGCGTCGCTAACTTCACAAACCGAATTACGCAATCCTCAGCTACAGAAAACTCTTGAAAGCCCTCTCCATCTTTTACTGACTTAGCCCAAGGTGGCAGATTCCCGCGATACCCTGCCCAAACTACGCCACGGAAGCCGTGGTTGTAAAGGGAATTCGCTAAAGCCCCAACACCGTAATGATAATGCTTCTCAAAAACAGTACAAACTGCAGTCAGCATGGCTTCACTAAATATAATAGTTTAACGACCAAAGCCTGAAACAATAGAAGAAATAGTTAACTATAGTTACGTAAGTTGCTAGTACAAGGAGTCAGGAGAAAACTATCTACATAGCCTAGACAATCTTTGATAGGTTAAGATATGCCAGACAAAGTCAATCAGCAATTATGTTGAACATTCAATCTGAGTTTAGATATTAGGCTAAGCGGACACAAAAACTCTAACAGCATTCTGGATCAATATTCGTAAATCTTCTGTAAATTATTCACTTAAATAATAAGTTTTCATCCATCGGAAGAGTGAGATTTTTCCCAACAATATAGATACGATCGTTCGGATACTAAAAAGCACACGCATTTGTCTACCTCATAAACCACTATGTCCCTAACAGAAGAGATTCTCTCTCAACTACCTGGAGATGTTTTATCCGGGTTGCGGCGAAGCGATCGCATCTTAACATCATTGAGAGAAGGTAACACACCTGTGCCAGCAGTCGTCAAAGAAAACGTGCAGCCTTTAGGATCGCTAGACTGGGATGTTGTCATTTGTGGTGGAACCTTAGGCATTTTCATTGGTTGCGCCTTAGCTTTGAAAGGGGTGCGAGTGGCATTGATTGAACGGGCAACTCTCCGGGGTAGAGATCAAGAGTGGAATATTTCCCGTAAAGAGTTGGAAGTGTTCTTAAGATTGAATTTGCTCAGTGCTGATGAACTTAAGCAGGCGATCGCCACTGATTATCCCACAGCGAGAGTGAGTTTTCTTGGCGGTACAGAAGTTTGGGTACAGGATGTGTTAAATATCGGTGTCGATCCAGTATATTTATTGGAAACTTTAAAGCAGCGATTTTTGAGTGCAGGCGGAAAGTTGTTTGAAAACACTCCTTTTACCGAAGCAGTGGTTCATCCAGATGGGGTGATGGTTACTTCTTTCCCACCCGAAGATTACCGTTTAGGTAGAGGGGGAGAGGGGGAGAGGGGGGGAGAGAGTAATGCTCCTAGCGGTTTCAAAACCCGGCTTTTAATTGATGCGATGGGATATCTTTCGCCAATCACACAGCAAGCACGCCAAGGGCAGAAACCGGATGCCGTTTGTACAGTTGTTGGAAGTTGCGCCCAAGGTTTCCCAGAAAACGACACTGGTGATCTATTATTATCTTTTACACCATTACGCAACCAATGTCAATACTTTTGGGAAGCATTTCCAGCCAGAGATGGTAGAACCACTTACTTATTTACTTACATGGATGCACATCCCCATCGCTTGAGCTTAGAAGCTCTTTTTGAGGAGTACCTGCATCTCATGCCAGAATATCAGGGTGTAGAATTACAGCAGCTGACCTTTCAACGAGCGTTATTTGGCTTTTTTCCTTCATATCGCCATCCACTCAAAACACCCTGGAGTCGCATTTTGCCTGTGGGAGATAGTAGTGGTA
>CAZZVG010000457.1:0-5668 GCA_964657295.1 Iningainema sp.
TCATCTTCTCTATTTTCTTTCTTGGCGGTTCATCATCATTAAGTAATCTTCCGGTAGTAACGCAGTAATTATTAGTAATTTGACTATCAATTACCCCCTTACTACTCCTTAGTCTTTGCGGCGACAATGACTTGCGCTTCTCTAAGAACGCGATCGCCCCATAAATAACCTCGTACTACTTCCTGAATCACCGTATTATCAGCTACATTTTCACTTTCCTGACGTCCTACAGCATACATTATTTGGGGATTGAAGGGTTGTGCTTGAGCCTCAATAGGAACAACACGTCTTTGTCGCAGCACTTCTAAAAGCGATCGCCTAATTAACTCCACTCCCTGTTGATTGCTGAGGGAAATGTCTCTTAAAGATGCTAATGTTTCAGCTGCTGGCACATCCTTGGCTGCAAACAAATGTCTTAGCTTTCCCCAAAAGCTTTTTTGCGCTTGTGATTTTAAGGCTGAGGTATCTAGTGCTTTTAGTTCCTCTTGCCAGTAAGCACAAGCGCGATCTAAAGCATCCTGAATACCCAACAAATCTTGTAGTAATTTCTCTTGCTGTTGCTCAAATTGGCTGAGAGCCTCTTTTTTACTATCTTCCAGACGAGTTTGTAGTTGTTCAGTATCTGTGCGAGTCACTTCCAATGCTTGCTGAAGAACATCTTGAGCAGAACGCATTAGTTTACCTTGTTGCTTCACCTCATGGCGCAAGGCAATCCACTCTGCCACCATTTGATAGGGATCAAAGGAATCACTAGATTCAGGTGGTTCACCCAAATACTCAGGGGGTGTTTGTTCTGATCGTAGATAATCTAAAAATTTGCTAAATAAAGCTTCTTGATCAATTGTCATTCGTTAATTGTTAATTGTTAATTTTTAATCGTATATTATACATAATTATTACCCCCAAATACATAACTCCTAAAATGTAGCCCGAATCAGATCGTCTATACTAACTTCTAATTGAGACATGACTTTTTCCCGCATTTTTTCTAACACCTCTGGTTCAAGTTCTGCTTTTAGAGGACGGATTTTCCAAAAATCCTCATATTGATTTTCTCCTTTGCGAAGTGCTTCATAAGCTGCTCGAATTTCCTTAAATTCCTGCGGATAAGTATGGGCGGGAAATTCTCTCAGTTTAGCATGATATGCTGCTTTCACTTCTACAGAGTTAGCTCCTGGAGAGATTCCCAACCATTCGTAGTGATTCGGCATAATTAAAAATAAAAAAAATAATCCAACTGCGTACAAGTAAGTATGAAAATCTTTAATTTTTTCCTATTTGTCATTTGCCTCCTACTTTATTTAACAAACACCGACAGGTTGAGTTGAGATTCGCCGTTCCTAAAACAATTCCTGAAAACCCCTTCTTTTGCGCTTTCGCTTCTTAGAAGTTGGGGATAAGTTTTCAAAGATAAAATCTACGTCAGGATCGTCTTCGTCTTCGTCATCATCATCGTCCAAGAAGTCGGGCATATTGTTGAACATCATCTTTTTGAGTTCTGGAAGCATTCGTTCTAATTCAGCTTTAGACATTTTATTGGCAAAAAATTTCCGGATCATTTCTTCCATTAAATCATCCATATTTGACAAATCAAGATTGTCAAATTTTTCTGGCTCTGGCATAATCTTCTGAGTCTCTCTTTCACAGAGAAAAGCCTGTTCTTCCCGAAAGGCTTGTAATGCTTTTGCATCTTGCAAACGACGGGCTAATTCAAACCCCTGCTGCTTTAACTGTTCGTATTCTGAGTGACTGACAGGATAGGTTGTGGCTCTAGCTAAGAGAAGGAGGGGATTTTGGGGTTCCCGACGCAGCGCCTCATCAAGGGTAGGTATGAGAGTTTTAGTCAAGCCAAAACGCCGCACTTGCAACTGAATGTTTGCCAATGCATTTCCAGGTTGAGGCATGGTATCGAGGTAGGCACGCAAAGGATGATCGATTTTTTGGGGAGTATTTTCTTTAACAGCTAAAACAACAAGATGCGCGATTCTGGCTTCTGGATATTCTGCTGATAACTCAAACAGATGACGAACATACTGATTGATTAAAGCGGCGATGCCTTTGTCGCGTTTGGCGAATAGGTGAATCGAAATAGCGATCGCCTGTAATACAGGAATTCGCTCGCTGGCAGATAATCCGACGAGGAGTGTCTCCCATTCTTTCGTGGCAGCTTGTTGGTTTAACGACACGCGCCCGCCAGAGTTGGGAGAACTTTCTACCGCATTGACAAATATCTGACAAGCACTTACCCCCGGATCTTCGTGATCTTTCCTCTGCAATAAACGGCTGTAGAAAGGATAACTCAGCGTAGACAAAGCTTCTACCCAAGGTATGACTTCAGTTTCGGGATCAACGCTCAAATCGCCAAAGTACTTCCCATAGCGCCGACGCGCTTCATTGCGCCCTTGTTTGTCTTGGAGTTCCTCCCAACAATTCAGCAAGCCATTGTAAACCTCTTCATAGCGAGATCCACCTTCAATGGCTTGAGTGAGCAGTGCGATCGCTTGTTCATAATTTTCCTCCATTGCCGCCACGAGTCCCTTCCTGCCCATGAGTTCTGGAGATGTCGGCTCGATGCGTTCTGCTTGTTGCAAAGCACCCATTGCTGCTTTATCGCGATCCTGTGCCATGAAAGCATCTGCCATCCGACAGTGAAGGTGAGCTAGGGTTGGGTTCAAACGCTTTGATGGCCATTCTTGGGGATTTTTTTTCCCTTCCTGTTCCAACCACTTCAATAGACGAGTTAACAGCCGTTGGCGTTCTTGCTCAGAATCATTAACTTCCAAAACTTCTAATAAGTTGATTGCCAGTTGTGGGTTAAAGGGTTGTTCTGCTAACAACGGCTGCCAAAACACTTCCGCACATTCTGCTTGTCCTTGGGTGACTGCTTGTTGACCTGCTAAAGTCAACAGTGATGGACGAAGAATTTTTAATTCTGGAAAGTTCGTGGAATGTTGAATTCCCAACAGCGCATGTGCGGCATCATGGTAATTCCCTGCGTCAATTAGCTGCAAAACTACCATCACCGTCATTGCCTCTTGGGTGGGTTTCTTCTCGTCTTGCAAAGTTTCAAGTTCTAGAGATGGCTGTCCTGTCTGTGCTTGTTGGAAAGTTGCTAATCGCTCTAAAATTGGATTTTCTAAGTACTTTGGTTTGCCGGATGTGAATCTGGATTGCTGGGATGACAACCCCAAAATCCGCGCGGCAACATCCCAATTCCCCATCACTTGTTGGGTGTAAACAATCCAGGCTATGGGGACGTCTCCTGGTGTTATCGGACGCTTAATTTTCTGAAAAGATGCTAAAGCTGCTTCAGATTGTTGATTCAGTAGGAAAAGAACTCCTTGCACCCAATGAAGTTGGGCAGTACTGAATCGTTTGGGTTGTTTGTTGATTAATTCTTCAACGGTGGCAGTGTCTCTTTTAAGTAAGAGTAGTTTGAGATAACAGATGCTGTAATCTTTGGTGAGGAAGCCAAGCTCAAAAGCATCACGGAGCAAGTTAAGAGCCGCATCAACTTGATTCAATTCTAATAGACATTTAGCTTGCCAGTAGAAAGCTTCTTCAACCGGACTCAACTCTATAACTCGCCTAAAGGACTTTTCTGCTTGTTTGAAATCTTGCTTGTGGAATTCCTGCTTACCGCGCAACAGCCAAATTTCTGATTCAGTGGGAGTAAACTCAATATCGGGCTGCCATCGCTGATTTTTTTTGATCTCTTCCAACGCTTGACGATATTTTTTCTGCTTTAGCAATTCTTGCAATTGTATTTGAAAGGAGTTTTCAGCAGGTTTTGACTCTATGTTGGAGACATGCTGTTGCGATCGCTTTTTGGACTGATCCTTAGCCACTGGGGTGTCCTCCTGATTGTTCTGCTGTTTCCCCGCTCGGAAAGAGTAGCTTTAATTTTAATTTAATAATTGCATTTATTCTACATGGTGCCATGAGCAATTTTCCCAAAAAGCCTGCCATCAAAACACAAATCCCGAACAGAAGCACACTGAGAACTAGTACCGCTCGCTGGGAATCCAAAATTCGTCTTGCCCCTTTAAGCAACCGCCGTTGTCAGAAAACCCGCTCTCGATTTCCTTTATGAAACCAAACGCGGACGATAAACCACCCTATAAAGTTTCCGCAAAGTTCAAAAGGCTTGATTTGCAGGCTGTTTGACCATTGCGAACCATCGCTTTGTTTCCGCGCACCGGATACTAATCACTTACTTTAATAAATAACCCCGGTGTTACCGGGGTTATTTTTTTTACTCATTTTATGGAAAAAAATCCCTAACTTTCTGAAGGACACTTGCCGGAAAGACATTTGGTCGCTACAGTTACTTAGGAAACGTTTAAGCAACTAAGCCCCAGTTCACGCTGGGGTGTTTCTTTATTTGAGATTTTCGATTTTATCATCAATTTGTCATTCTGTCATACATCGCAAGAAGTATATTTACAGTGAGCCAGCCCTTTTGCTGGAAACCGTTATCGGAAACATTGAGGCAAGTAGCCTTGCCTACTCGCTGTGCAGGGTGCTAACAACTGTAGTGTTTCTTGAGATGACAATACAAATAATTGCGTAAAGTAAGTGCGATCGCATTGATCTATCTCAACAAACTTTGTGATTTTAGTCATTGAGAACAGGTAAAGATGTTATAATAAAAAAAACAATCTCCAATCAAGGGGAGTTAGGGGGGAAGCATCAGCTCCTTGCCTAGAGGTGGAAAAGTTGCTCCGTGCGAGTTAAATCTTGATTGAACATAACAAATTACGTTTATTGACCCCTCCTATTTATAGAACTAGTGCGGCTGCGCGGAATTAAAAATTAAAAATAAAAAAAACTTAATCCATCAGCTTTTCGAGGATTGTGAATGGTGAACCAGCGCTGCAGGAGGGTTAGCGACTAAGGAGCGTCACCCGAAGGGTTGCTTGATTTCCGCCGCATTGTACTAGAGAAAACCAGTGAACCCTAAATATGTAAAGAAATATTGCGATCCTGTGAAACTAACGACTCCCGCACCGCTCCGATGAATACCTAAATTTGATGTAGACGCGCGACGGCTTGCCTGCCGCTACCGTAACCGCACCTAAGAACGCAGGCAAAAAAGATCAGTAATATTACACTTAATAACGGGAGTAATTATCTTGATCGCACTCGAGGAGTGCATAGGCGGAATCCTCAAAAACGGAAGACGAAGCTCCAATATAAATTTGTATTTATTCCCACCAACTAAAGAAGTGCATGTACTCAGATGCTATATATATGAAAGCTGTTCCTAGCAATCCGCGCCTTCTTCTTACAATTCAAAATCTTCCCCAAGCAGGGTATCCTCTAAACTAATTTCAATACGAAAGCGTTTACCTTGTTCACCTTTAAAAGGCTTTAGTTGAATGTAGTTATCTTGACTTCTTGATTGAACTTCTTGAAGTGTTTTTCCGGCTTTAGATAACAGAGTCAGTTTGAGATTTGGTGGCAAAAACCTTTCTCCACTCGTAGGATGTAGCTGTACTAGAAGAGATAACTTATTTTCAATAACCTCTGTAATGTTTACGAGGAGAGCGAAAGTTTGGTTACCTAATTGCATCCCCAAGTCAATAAGTTTGGCTCTCCGGAGACAGTCTTCAGTATTTCTAGTACCCAAAGCGAAATCATTTTCTGTGATCACAAGTGCATCAAG
>CAZZVG010000458.1:0-5663 GCA_964657295.1 Iningainema sp.
TCGCCCCCCCTGAACGGATACATATTATACAAAATTAGATGAGCTTACCCTGCTTCATTGAGTTCGCCTATACAGTAACATTCATCTGGTTCTGCACCTCTTTTAACAGCTTCTTTGCGGAAGGTAGCGCTACCATAACCGTTAAGATTAATATCTTTTTCCTCTGCGTAAGCTTCTAGTAATCTAGCAATTATTTTTTTGAGGCGTTCGTGTTCGGGGGATGTAGTCATTATAATTTCTAGTGTTCCTTCTAAATAAGTCATCCGGGGAAATTCCTCAACAAACATATCAGATAGTTGTTCGTATTGTTCCCAGGCTACATCATAAAGAATTATACGTTGATCTTCAGTGGGTTGGAGTGTTTTAGGGTCTAAAAGTAACATGATTTATTTGACTCCTTTGATTGTTGATTATTTGAGGACTGATAATTGTCAACTGTCAGCAATTCCCAAATCTAAACTAATTTGCCCATAACTTAAGGGTATCTCAGTCTGCTGATAAGATACCTTCGCTTTAATTTCATCCATTGCTAACCACAAATCTAACAACGCTTTTTCTTCGGGGATACGTTTCTTTTCATCGCCAATTCGCGGAATTGCTTTCAACGCGACTTCAAATGTCCGCATAAATAAATCGTTGCTAACTAACCCAGTACTTTTCATAAATCTCCGCACGGGTTCGGTATTGCCTTCTTCTTAGTAAAGGACGATAATCGCATGAAGTCCGTCTACTAAAAATCGAGCAGAAAATTCGGTGTCGATAACGGAGAAGGCGCGTTTTTTTAGACGTTGTTCGGGGGTAAGTAATTTACAGAAACCGCTAGCAGAATCAAGTAATTTGTGTTTTTTTACTAAGTCAGAAACATCAAAGCCGCCTACTGCTAAAGCGAGTTGTCTGGCTTCATCAAAAGGAAATTCTCGTGCTTCAAATGTGTCCCATGCCAAGATGTACCATTGAGTTAAGGGGTCGATACCGTTGAAGTCTTTACCTTCTAATAAGCTTTGCAGTCGGTATTCGACGATCGCTTGACGCACTTCTTCAAATGCTGCTTTCGGTTCGACTTGATTTCCGGCGCTGTCGAGAATGCAACTATGTTTGGTAAATACGCTTAAAGCACTACCGAAAGCACTTAAGCACAAGTTAATGCCAGGGGGTTTAATGCGGCGGCGCGGATCTGCTACTCTATCAGCTGCGGGACGAGAATCTTCGGTTAAGGATTTTTCGAGTTCTGGTGCTTTTTCAAAGACAATATTTCTCACGTCAATTCGCACATCATCCCACCAAGCTTGTGCTGCTTCGGGATCGCGTTTGCGGCATACTAAAAGCACGGTGCTGGAAACTGCGTTTTTCTGCGCTTGGTGCAAGTTTTGCGGGTTTTCAGTGCTGACTGCCCAAGATGCGGTAATCTCAAAACCAGCATCGATGAGAGATTTTGCCAGAACATCCCACGCGCCGGAGTCTTTGTGGTTGAATTGTACTGTCATCACCCCGTCGTCTCGCAACACGCGATGGTATTCAGCGAAGGCGATCGCCATTTTTGCTTCATAATCTTGGTTGGCGAGTTCTTCCGGAGATACTCCCATGTTGCGGAAGCGGGAAGGGTTGGCAACGGCTTCGCGATCTTTGTCGGTAAGTTCTAGGTAAAATAACTCGGGGAAGATGTCGCCGAGGGTGCGTTTTAGCCAGACGTAGAAAAAGTCTGAGAGTTCTGCGTATTGAATTGTGGAATAGTAAGGTGGATCTGTAATGATTGCGTCTACTGAGTTATCAGGGATGTGAGTTAAGTTATCGGCTGATGCTGGGTCGATTTGAATTGATTTTGTATCTTGTTGTTCAAATCCTGGGATACCTGTTGAACCTGGTTTTGTACCAAACAAAGCACAAAGTTTAGGATAATCGTTAACTACAGCCTCAGAACACAAAGACCAAATTTTATTACTACCTACTATCTCTGGATAATTCCAAATTAAATTTAATGCATGAGTTGATTGAGCGCCACGAACAGCTAAACAACCATCCTGCCATCTCGTTAGACGACTGTTGAGATCCACACACCTATCAAATACTAATACCAAATAGACTGTGATCGCTTGAGCTTTCTCCAACTCATACTTAGCTTGAATAAGTGCTTTCGCCTCATTAAGGATTTCTAAATACGTTACAAGTGTGCATATCTGACGCTGGTTAAAACAGTCTTCATACTTTCGTAATCCATATTCGTAATTGCGCGGTGAGTCGTGTAAGCCTGTGCTAATTGGCTCACAAGGAATTAGATTGCTAAGAGTTAAGTCGGAATATCTCTGGTTGAGATAATACTCAGCCTTTTGAATCCCATCAAAATCAATCTGCTGAGGCAGTCTAAATTCTAACCCTGAACTTCCTTTTCTATAAGTAACTGCATATAATTGATGTCCTAAATTATTGACGGATGAATATCTTTTAATTGCGTCATCCTCAATTACATTGCCACAATTTGGACACTTACCAATACCTCTGCTTAGAGTAGTTTTTGTATCTGGATCATATTCACCATCATCTGTTTGAATCGTTGTACCCTTCCCCTTTTTACCCCTAACTAATTCAAAATCAACCCTTTTATTCTCCAGATTAGGAATTGGCTTCACTGCATACCAGTCACAAGTAATTTTCCTAGCTTGTCCCTTACCCGCATAATTACTTGTGGTACTCAACCACCAATTCGGACTAAGCGGGACAACAGATTCACAACTTGGACAAACAACCGTATGCGCCCAAAAGTAATTCTGTACAGTTTCCCGTGGTAAAGATGGGAAAAACTCAGCTAACCTCTTCTGGGCTTCATCCCCAACCCACTTCACCCATTTATCAATATCCTGCTGCAAATCGGGACCAAACTTCAACGGATATTCCATCGCCGCTTTCATCGTCACCACCGCTACAGGATTTAAATCAGAAGCCAGCACATTTAACCCATATCTCGCAGCTTCAAAGGGGATACTTCCACCCCCAGCAAACGCATCTAAAACTGTAGGTGTGCGAGTACCCCAAACCTTCTCGCAATAATCCTGCACCTTCTTAATTCTTGTCGAACTTGGCGGCGTTTTGTAAAGTTTTACTTCCTTCCCCGGTTCCAACCCCAACAAATATTCAAATTCTTCCATCGTCACATCTGCTGGTAACAATGAAGCCAAAACACTGGCGCGACTAAAAGATAACGGCTTGCGCGAGTACCAGCGATGCAGTCCTTTAAATGGATTTCCGCCATGCTCATAACATACCTGCTCGTTCAGCAGTTGCACGGGCATTCTTTCTTCGATGAAGACGGTGGGGCGTTTGGGGGTTGGGTTTGTCATAGATTAGATAAAACACTAACCACTGTTTAGCAAATTCTCTATCAAATTACCAGGTTAGCTCCTTTGCCTGCTTGCGCTAACCTTTCATCTGCCTGTAAATAGGTACACCATAAATCTCCTCCTCTAGTTGCTGCCACCGTACTTCACGCTGGTTTGCTCGTCTCGTCTGCGGGTTTATCTGCATAACGCAAAGATTTACCATACTCCAAAATTTCGAGAAAAGTTTGCTCGTCAGAAATAGAACCCGTGACTTTTTCCAGCCAATTATTGGTTGTAGGAACTACCGACATCTGACCCTTAAGTTCGGCTACTGTCTGTTCAAGACTTACTAACCGTTGTTCTAAAGTGCTTTCATCCAGCATGGCTTGATTAGGAGAGAGGAGATTTATAAATAGAATATCAAATTTAGTCAATTGTCATCAGCCAACACCATTAAATATTATGGATTGATAAATGAATTTCCCGTAGCTTAGTTCGATTTTGCTTTTTTAGCAGATGTAGAAGCACTGTTAATTCCTGCTTCGATTTCGCGTTAAACAGCCTTACCAACAAAGGCTCTACCCGTGTAGAGCCTTTGGAGGATATAGAAAACCTGTGCAAGAGCAAAATTACCCAGTAGACATCTCCAGAAATTAATTGTGTGTTGTCTACAAATCTCGTAGAGACGCGAAATTTCGCGTCTCTACATTGTTTTTCGGAGATGTCTAATACAGTGTTATCAAAAATTATTGACGATGCCTCCGGTTCTGTACTTTTTGATTTCACTATGAATTTTTACGTTCAATCTTCACACCAAATTGTTAAGCGTTCTCAATATCGATTAAAAGTTCTAACTCAGAATTGACACCCAAATTAATAGGAATATTTCTAGCTTTTAATTCATCCTTTGCCTCTTCCAAAGTAATTTCTAATAGTTCTGCCAACTTACTCAAGCTTATATAACTCGAACGATACGCATCAAACACCATCTCTATATACTCATTAGGGAATTGACGTAATTTTTCCAAGCGACGTGATATCAAGTCCGGTTGATTGCACATGGTATTTGTAGGGGCACAGCCAATACGGTTCGGTTAAGATGATCTACATACCGATAAATCCTGTAGAGACGCGAAATTTCGCGTCTCTACAAGGATTTCAGGTAATGCATAATTAATTTCCGGAGATGTCTAATCGGCAAAAGCTCTATATCCGTGAAGTACTCACCCACGCCGAATATGACCGCTGGAACATAGCTTACAGGAGTAAAAAATCATGAGTGAGTTCATCAATTTTGCCACTATTGCGCCAGCCTGGAAAGCTTTCCAAAGCGCACTGCCGATCAAAATCGGTACTATTCGCAACGATGCGCAGTATGAGCAGGTAGTCAACTTTATGAATAATCTGCTTGATGTTGTGGGCGACGACGAAGACCATGAACTAATCGAGTTTCTTGACCTTGTAAGTCAACTGGTAGAAGATTACGAGAATAGCCACCACGCGATTCAAGATGCAGCACCACATGACGCGCTGCGTTTCTTGATGGAACAAAATGGCTTAAAGCAAGCCGATATGGCTGAAGAAATTGGTGGTCAATCCGTTGTCAGCGACATTCTCAATGGAAAGCGCGAGATCAATGCGCGGCAAGCCAAGCTACTTGCAGCGCGATTCGGCGTCTCTCCTGCGGCTTTCTTGTAGCAGAAAGTGGCGAGAAGCAAAAACCCAGTTACGGTTACGGGCGATCGCCATTGCTTTTGACTCAATCGCACCAAACTGTTAGTTAACAGTTGATGGTTAAGGGTAAGAAGTCTCTATCACCATCCATAAGTCCGAATATTATTAAAGTTTATTGTATCAATGCCTACTTTTTGCAGGTAATTTGCTAACTTCAAATCATCAGTTAGCACTAAATATTTATTTTTTGCCAGCATTACAATTCCACAATCAGTAAGTCCATATTTAGCAAAATTATTCTGAATAGCAGCATTCTTACTCTCTATATAAAATTCATCTAATCTTGTGAAAAATTGAGCAAAAATTGAAAAACATTGAGAACGTTCTGGTTCACCTAGCTGGTTCACAAGACTATTGACTTCTGTAAGAATATTAGGAGTCGTAATAATTTTTTAGAAATATGACAATATCTGTAGTAATAAATCGTAATCCTCTGGTAAAAACTGCTCAGTTCGATTAAATTGGAATATTCGTGAACGATTAACACTGCCAACGAACCAAAGTAGTAGAATGTTTGTGTCAATCAAAATACCCTTTTGTTTATAATTATGAAATAAAGAGCGAATAAACTCTTTCATACCTCACGAATTTTCATCGATTGAACTTCGCCTGTTTCTG
>CAZZVG010000459.1:0-5647 GCA_964657295.1 Iningainema sp.
ATTGCATTTGGCACCATGTAATCTGGGAGTTTTGCTTTGAGGAATTGCCGCAGTTCGCTGATTGTGGGTTTACAATCCTGATGTGCTACCACGTAGGCGACTAAACGTTTATCACCAGGGGTATCTTCCCGGACAATAACACAAGATACTTGCACATCCCTATGTTGACTCAAGACTACTTCGATTTCGCTCAATTCGATGCGAAAACCACGTATTTTTACTTGATTATCAATGCGTCCTAAGTATTCTATGTTGCCATCTGCTAAATAGTGTGCTAAATCCCCCGTTTTATATAATTTGGAATTATCAAACGGATTGGGGATAAATTTCTCTTTTGTCAATTCAGGGCGGTTGAAGTAGCCCTGTGCTAATCCTGCTCCACCAAGATATATTTCTCCTGGCACACCTACTGGTACAGGCTGTAAGTTTTGGTCAAGGATGTAGATTTGCGTATTGGCGATCGCCCGGCCAATGGGAATAGTTGTGGCTGTCGTTGCTAAGTCCTCTACCAAATACCAAGAAGAAAACGTAGTGTTCTCTGTTGGCCCATAGACATGAAGCAAGTGTTGAGGAGCACCTTTATCTAGTACTTCAAGCACCCATCTGGGATCAACCGCTTCACCACCAAATAGTAGATATCGTAGAGAACTAAATGCTTGTGGGACAACACTAGCTAATTGATTGAATAAAGCTGTAGTTAAAAATAAGACGCTGACCTTGTGGGAGCGGAGATAGATAGCAAATTCTTCCGGAATCAGCAATACGGATTTAGTAATAATAACTAGCTTGGCTCCGTGCAGCAATGCTCCCCAAATTTCAAAGGTGGCTGCATCAAAAGCAATATTTGCTGCTTGAGCAATGCATTCATCAGCTGTTAACTGTATATAGTTTGTGTTTAACACCAGTCGATTGACGGCCTGATGAGTGACGGCGACTCCCTTGGGTGTACCTGTAGAACCGGAGGTGTAAATCACATAAGATAGGTTTGCTGCACTGACTGTGCTATTGAAATTATCCTGATTTGCTTGGCTAATGCTGTGCCAGTCGGTGTCTAAGCAAACGACACAGGCTTGATGTTGAGGAACAGACTCTAATAATTTCTCTTGAGTCAACAGCAACTTTACCTGAGTGTCTGTGAGCATGAAGTTTAAGCGTTCAGCAGGATATTCAGGGTCAAGTGGCACATAAGCCCCACCCGCCTTGAGAATACCCAATAATCCTACCACCATTTCTAAGGAACGCTCTACACACAAACCCACTAGCACATTTTCACCTACTCCCAAAGATTGCAAGTAATGGGCTAATTGGTTAGCGCGACAGTTCAATTGTTCGTAGGTCAGTTGTTGATGTTCAAATACTACTGCTACAGCATCTGGGGTGCGCTCTACCTGCTCCTCAAACAACTGATGAATACATTTATCTTGGGGATAATCTACCCCTGTATCATTCCACTCAACCAATAACTGCTGTTGCTCAACGGATGTCAGCAGAGGTAATTGCCAAATCTGCCCTTGAGGATTAGCTACAATACCTTCAAGCAAGATCACAAAATGCCCTGCTATGCGACTGATTGTAGTAGCCTCAAACAAGTCAGTATTGTATTGCCAGCAGAGTTGCAACACTCCCTGAGCTTCCATCACCATTAAATTCAGATCAAAGTCTGCACCCCGTTGATGTCCGAGCAAGTATGGCTCTATCTGAAGCACTTGTTCTCCACTGTGGAATGAACTCTCTGTTGGTTCACACCAACGTTGTTGTTGCCAAGTAAAACTAACTTGACACAAAGGAGAACGACTGGGATCTCGCTGTGGCTGGAGTTGTTCTGCTAACAGAGAAAAAGGGTAATATTGATGCTTTTGGGCTGCTTTTACGGTGTTGCTTACTTGAGCCAGAAATTCTGTAAATGTGGCGTTTTCTTGTACAGCAGTTCGTAAAACCATCAGGTTAACAAAGTAGCCGACAATCTCTTTAAAATCTCCACCCCACCGACCTCTCATCGGGCTTCCTATAAGGATGTCTTTTTGATTGGTGTAGCGGTGAAGTTGCACGTAAAATGCTGTGAGCAGGATCTGATAAAGGGTTGTTCCAGAGGCAAGAGCTAGATGCTTGAGTTTTTGAATTAACTCTTCATCCAGCTTTGAAATATGTGCTGCTCCTTGATAAGTCTGTACGGTCGGGCGAGGTTTGTCTGCGAGCAAATTCAAAATTGGCAATTCGCCAGCTAATTGCTCTTGCCAGTATTGCCAGAGTTTTTCTCCCCTCGAACTTGATAGCATTTCTGACTGCCAGCGGACAAACTCTAGATAAGATTTATTGTTGGTCAAAGAATCTGCGGCGGCTTCTGTCTGCTCTTGACTAATTTGCTCAATTTCCTTAGCATACAAAGCTTGAAATTCACTCATTCATGAGAGTTCGGTTCGTATAAATAGAGATAGAGCGAGAAATTTATCTGTTTAAGTGGTTCGTGACTTTATTTGGAAACACTTCATACCGTTTCACTTTCAGGTTGATACATTTAGGGAGGCTTGGGAAGTAGGCGGAGGGGAATTTTATCAGGATTTTGGCGAAATGGTATCGACTAAAAGATAAGTTTAAAACTAAAAAATCAGCTTTTTGTCAATGCATAAGTTAGACTCTTCTTTGGAGATGAAAATTTTGTGATAAACCTTGTACATACTCAATCAGTTATAACATTTGACGGTCAGCAAAATTACATAGATTTTGGTAAGAATGATATTGGTGGTGTTTTTGCTGAGGGAAGTTCAGCCTTTACAATTTCCGGATGGATTAATCCTCATCAACTAACAAATAAAGCCAGTACCTATGGGACACGCAATGTCTTTTTTGCCCGGAGTTCAGATCGATACAGTGATAATTTTGAGTTCGGCATCAGTGAATCAGGAAATCTAGATGTATACATTGATGAGAAACTTGACAATGTTATCAAAACCTTTGGCAATGGGGAATTAACTGTCGGACAATGGCACTTCTTTGCTATTGTTTTTAATCAGGGTCAAATAACCGTATATCTTGATGATCATGAGTATGCTGGCTCTTTGGTTGGTTCCTCTTTAAACAAAGCAACTAGTCCTCTAACTCTTGGCGCGACTTTACACAACAACATATATTTCACAGGTCAATTAGCTCACATTAGCGTCTGGAATTACCCCTGTCCCCAAACGCAAATCCAAACGCAACGGTATCAGCCTCTAGATGGGAATGAAGAAGGATTAGTAGCTTACTGGAAATTAAACGATGGAGTTGGGGCAACTGTCCGAGACCAAACTGGAAATGCCCATGATGGAAAGTTGCATGGCAATCCCACTTGGGATTATGCTGAACTTCCATTTACGCTCGCACAATCATCCAATGAGGGCGATAGACTTGGTGAGACAGCAAGTAGTTTAGAGGAGAACCCCCCTGTAACAGAAACTGCGGTGCCGCCGGAAGATTCCGCAACTCAAGCGACAACTGCCTTACCGCCAGTTGTAGCGAGAGATGAGCGTCAACCAAAGGGAACAAAAGAGACGAGGAAAAAATCCGCTAAGGCCCAAACCCCTCTAACCTCCCAGTCAAAGGAGGGGGAAATCAAAATAGACCAAACTAGTCAAAGCGAAGTTCTAATCAATATTCAACCGCAGGAACAATCAGAAACATTAACTCAGGAGGAATCCCAAGAAACTATGAATACGACAGGGAATGCCAAATATAAAATACTTGCCATTGATGGAGGCGGTATTCGAGGCATTATCCCAGCACTGATATTAGCAGAAATTGAAAAGCGGACGCAAAAGCCAATTTTTAGTTTGTTTGATTTAATTGCTGGCACTTCCAGCGGTGGAATTCTTGCACTCGGACTAACTAAACCCCAATTAACTTCAAAGCTATCTGAGAACTTGTCAGTCGCCCAATACAGTGCTGAGGATCTCCTGCAAATATTTCTTGAGTATGGCGCAGAAATATTTTACGAGCCATTCTTTGAAAAAATACTCGGTCCGATAGAAGATATATTTTTACAACCAAAATATTCTTCTGACGGAAGAGAGGAAATTTTAAGGCAATATTTTGGAGACACTACTTTAAAAAATAATCTCAAAGAAGTTTTCGTCACTAGCTACGATATCGAGCAGCGAATTCCTATATTCTTTACAAATAAACCGGAAAAACAACAGACAGAATCTCGAAACTTTCGCAAGTTATGTGCAGGTTTTACGCTTACAGATGCGGCCTTAGCAACTAGTGCCACTCCCACTTATTTTGCTCCCCATCGTATTCCTACTTCCCATAATATAAACGGCTTTTATACTTTAGTCGATGGCGGGTTGGTCGCTAATAATCCAGCGAATTTGGCTATTTTGGAAGCGCAAATTAATAGACAAGAAAACAAGCAAGTCCTCAATACGGAGGATATCTTAGTAGTTTCCTTAGGTGCAGGTTCCCTGAAGAGTGTTTACCCCTATAATGAAGTAAAAAATTGGGGACTGTTGCAATGGGGAAGACCGCTTTTAAATATTGTATTGGACGGTGGTAGTGAAGTAGTAGCCGGAGAATTAGAACGGTTGTTTGAGTCTAATAACAAAGAAACTAAAAGTTATTATCGGTTCCAAACATTCTTAACTGGTGAATTGGAAGAAATAGATAATGCTAAACCGGAAAATCTCCGTGAACTCCAAGTAATAGCCCATCGACTGATTGGCGAAAAAAGCAAAGAAATCGATGAGTTGTGTAGTCTTTTATCAAACTAAATCTTATAAGTATGTCAGCACAAATAAACGTAATTAGTTAGGATATTCATTTGTCATTTGTAAGGGTTTCAGGTAGGTTTATGATCTGTTACATTTTTATTGGCTCTTGTACAGGGGGTAAACTCTACGATCTCGCTCAGGCTGCTTCCGTAGAAATTCGTGAAAAAGCTGAAGCATTAGGCTATCTTGAGATTTTTGAACTTGCAGGCGCACAGGTTCTCAAGTCAGGTTGTGGGGCTTGTATCAATTCTGGACTTGGGGTTTTGGCAAAAGAAGAAACGGAGGTTTATGCAACCAATCGCAATTTTAAAGGACGCAGTGGCGATCCCACAGACAAAAACTGTTTGGCTTCCCCAAGAACGGTGGCGATCTCAGCCGCGATCGCGAAAATCAGTCACTATCTTGATGAAAAACTAAGCTATTATCAACTAAGAGAAAAGATCAGGAATTTGCTTTCTTTGAACCCCATTTGAGCGCGGGTGACTCTTATCTAGCTTAGTCTAGATTTTGAAATAGGTTTCTTTGTTGATAATAACTCCAATCTCTTACTCTCAGTCATTTTTTCACCAAAACGTAAGGATTTTAGGTAATTCCAATGGACGAAATAGTTAAAAAACTTGCCGGTCTGGGTCTTCCTGGCATCATTCTCGTGGTTCTAACAGCCGCATCAGGAGGTAGTTCCGCAGCTGTTGCAGCTGCCATCACAGCGTTTGGAGGGCCGTTTGGCATCGTAGGAGGTATAGCCCTGCTTGGTCTGATAACGGTTGTGGGGGATTCTATAGCAGGATTTGGAATTGAAGCTATTCTTAAGGCAGTATATACAGAACGTAGCAAAACTGAATCGGTGAGACTTCTCCTGAAAGAAATTAAAGATCTACCCATTACAGACGAGCTAAAACTCA
>CAZZVG010000460.1:0-5639 GCA_964657295.1 Iningainema sp.
GGGGTTCTTTAACGGACAGGATCTAATTCATTTACCTAAAAATACCTGCAAAATACGTGTCGCTAAACTTGGAGATTCATTGTAAGCTTTCAGCTTAGTCTTGAACTTTGGTTGCTTATCAGGCTCATGTAAATAGCGATAATGCAAGAAAATATCTCGGTAAGGAAAATCTATATTTTCCCCAGCGCAAAGACGGGTAAACAACTTAGACGATAAACCGATATAGTGAATATAGGTAAGGCGATGTCCTTTGTCATACAAGACATGATTTTCTGCTTGAAAATGAGTCGAAGTAACACAACAGCCAGTGCTTTCGCTTTCAAGAAGCTGCAGAGCAAAATTATAGTTAGATATGCCAGAGCGCATAACCATGTAGTTAAGAATTGTTTGATCGGGAGCCATATCATAAAGAACCTCTGCTTCTCCTTGCCGCAGGTTTTCCAATAACCATTCTCGCATTTGAGCATTAAATATGCCTTTCTTCGAGGCATAAAATCCCGAACAAAAGATTTCCGTTTGTAATTGTTTTGTAGTGAATAATTTTGTTAATTTAGCCGAATTTATATCATAGACATGAGATAAATCTTTATACTGGAAATCATAAACAACCCAGTCACTTTGATTGAGTTGAGCGAAAATTGGCTCAAGCTGACTCATTAATAAAGTGTCGGCATCCATGTAAACAAAGCGATCAAAAGGAGCATCAAAGGCACAGTAACGCCGATGTGTACCAACTCGATGATATTTGTCACTTCCTATTTTTTGCCAATGTTCACAGGCAGTAGGATGAGCATCCCAAATATTGCTAACAAAGCGATCCCATTGCTGAATTGAGTCTCGATTGTCGTAAAGTTGCACATTTGGGCGACGGACAATTTCAGCAGCAATCTGCTCTGTGTTATCGTCATAGGGATAGACGCAGACAGGCATTTCCGCTCCTTGAATTGCCTCTATACTATTAAGTAGGGCAACGAGTTGGTCGTAAACGCGGTCATTGGCGAGAGTACAAATACCATCCATATTCTAACTCAATTTGTTGTTCGGAGATTTTAGGTGAGGTCGTTTTTTATTCTTCGTATTACAAATAAATACAGGCATAATTAAATTATGAGAATTTGGCAGTGAATTCAGATAGCCAATTAAGTAGATTGAGTTTGTGGAGAATAATTTGTCTGGCTTCGGCGATCGCTTCTTTAGCAGCGTACCAAGCATCAGGAGTAGAGGTTACTTCTTGGATGTATGTCATGCCTTTTTCATCTAAGCTCGGTAATCGCAAAAAACTACCAGGCGGCAATAATTTATCAGCAGCCGCTCCACCATAGTAAATTGGTAAGCACCATGCTAACAAGGCATCCCATAATTTCTCACTGACATACCAATTGTTTTCGGCATAGTTTTCAATCGCCAGATTGTAATAGTATGGTGCCATCCCATACCATTTATTTCCCAGTTCTCCTGATGTTTTCACCCATGTAGGTAAGTCACGCCCATACAAATCAAACTTAATTTCATGGGATTGCAATAACTGTAAAAACTCTAATCTCTGTTGGTGGTTAACTGTACGGTTGATTCCAGAAGTAATCCAACTGCAAGAGGAAACTTTTTCTATTGGCGGTATTTCCTTAAGTTCCCGAAACGAGTTGCTATGATACCAAATCGCCGGCATGTAATCGGGAGTCGGGGCAAAGTCATCAGCACCAGAAACATAGCCGCAATACTTCTGTGCTTGTTGATAATTCTGTTGATTTTTTTCAACAACCTCATCTAATGGTGGTTCTCTCAGTAGATAAATTATCCGCTCTTTATTCACTCCCCGGAGAAGAGAGTCAATGTTTAACTCGGATTTTTGCTGCTGTTTGCGAAAAGGATTAAACCTAGATTTCTGCTCTTCAACAATTGGAAAATCAAACTGATACATTAGTAGAAAATCTGGTTTAGGCGTTGTTGCCAGCATTTGTACATTACCCCAAACACCAAATTGATCAGGTGTTTGTTGCCACAGCCAATCGGCTCTTTTCTCAAGACTTCGGTAGCTGCTTATCATACCAACAGTTTTTATAGACATTTTTAAGAGTTAAGAGGCGTGGAGGTATGAGTTAGTAGGCATGAGCGAGAACTGATCACTCTTTATTTAGAATGGGACGTAGAGACTCATCAACATAACTCAGAATTTTTGCGGCTCGGTTTTCCCAAGAAAATTGCTTGACAAAATCAATAATATATGCATAACCTTCTATCTTTCTAGGATGAGTTTCTAAAACCTGCGCTACTGCTTTGGCAAATTCTGTTGGCTTGTCTGGTTCACACCAAGCAGCGATCGCTGTAGTATTTTTAAATTCCATTAAAGAGGGAATTTCTGTAGCAACAATGGGATTTCCAGAGGTTAAATAGTCGAACAGCTTCATCGGAGAGGTGAACGTTGCAGCTTTCCCGGAACAATGAGGATGAGCCAAAATATCCGCAGCTTGTAGCAAAGATGGTAAATCGAAGTGCAAGACGTAACCTAAAAATGTAATGTTGTCAACTTTTTTTTCGTGGGCTAACTGCTGATAATGTGCAACCTCTTGCTGATCACCGCCTGCACAAACAAATTGAATATTTGGCATAAGTGCGGCAACATCAACAAGGTCATCAATACCTTTAAATTGCCTGAGTGCTCCTGAATAAACCACTAAATGCGATCGCTCATTCTTCAAAAGTTTTTGACGCCATTCTGTCGCTTTTTCTGGTTGTCTAACCATGAACGAGTGATTATAGCCATTGTGCAGCTTAATCAATTTTTCTGGTAGCATTCCATGTTCAATCATGCTTTCTCGGACTGTATCGGCGACAGTTACAGCCACTTGAAACAGTGGATGATTCACAATTTCTGGCTCAAATTTTTTCTCTTCATGATGATGGTGTTCATAAATTGCGGGTATACCATTGTGAATTGCCGCTTTCACAAAATTCCAGTTCCAAGCGTGGATAATTTTGGTAGTCGAAAGGATATGGAACGGGAAATAATATTTGGTGGTGATAGTGTTAGAGTCAGTGAATTTGCTCTTAATAGAGTCAAGAGGCCAAGGCATTGGTAGAGGAGCCACTTTCAGTTTGTCTTGAAGACTGTAATATTTGACAAGTGTTGCTGGGACTTTTCTAGGTTGAAACGGACGAATCAAATGAACTGGGTTGAAAGCTGCTAATCCTTGGTAAGGATAGACTAAAACTGTTGAGTAACCCAAGTTAGCGGCTGCGTTTGCTGCATTTGCAGATTGTACGAGGTGAGCTTCCGGCTTGGGTATCTCTTCTGTTAAAAAGAAGATATAGTTTTTCTGAGCGGCAGCATTTTTCATAATTTTAGAGTTTTATACTATCCTCAAAATGCTCTAAGATACCTAGCAGATGTTTAGCAGAATCATAAGCTTCTACAATTAATTGATTTTGTTGTTGTGGTTGATCTATTAAATCATCTGATAGAGAGCGGAGAGCTAGTATCGGCTCGATCCTGATGCCAAACTCATCCGATATCTTCTTGAAGATTTGATGGTGAGGCTGCGGAAACCCGTATTGCTCTCCCTCTTTTTGCAGGTTAATCAGATCGTCAAAGATATCAATAGTATTAAAAAGTTTCAAGGCTGATTTGTAGGAAGTGAAAATTAATTCATGCCTTTCTAAAGAGTTATCTGTTGTATTATTTAGGATTGAGCTTAGCAAATCAATGAGAGAGTTCAGTCGCTTGTGAAGTTCATTATAAATGCGGATTAAAGTTTGCTGCTGTTTCGTCTTAGTTTCCGCCCGCTCTGCAAATTGCATTGAGTATAAGCGTGAGTAGTAACCACCTTTTTGTAAAAGTTCTTCATGAGTGCCTACCTCAACAACACGTCCAAGATCTAATACGGCAATTCGATCAGCTTTTTGCACTGTGGAAAGACGGTGGGCAATCACCATAGTGGTGCGATCGCGACTGAGGTTATCAAGTGCATTTTGCACTAAGCGTTCGGAAACTGTATCCAAAGCACTGGTGGCTTCGTCTAAAATCAGAATTTCTGGATCTTGAAGCAAAGCACGCGCTATTGCCAGACGCTGTCTTTGTCCCCCAGACAACATCACGCCGCGATCGCCAATCAATGTGTCAAATCCCTGCGGCAATTTGTTAATAAACTCATAAGCATTTGCCAGCTTAGCGGCTGCTAGAAGTTCCTCTTCCGTCGCCTCAGGGCGTCCATAGGTAATGTTAGTTCGTACCGAGTCATTGAAGAGGAAAGTATCTTGACTGACAATTCCCATTGCCGTTCGCAACGATTTGAGATTGAACTCGCGGATGTCTTTACCATCTAGAGTAATACACCCAGAAGTCGGGTCATAAAATCTGGGTAAGAGATCTGCCAATGTTGATTTACCAGCACCAGAACTACCGACTAATGCTAGAGTTGTACCATGAGGTAAGTATAAATCCACATCCTCCAGAACCAATTTCTCATGACCGGGATAAGAAAAGGATATATGGTTGAAATGAATCCCCTTCTCCAATTTTGTGTAAGGAATATCTCCATTACCCATTAATGGCTTATTATCCCAGCGCAAGAAGTCTGTCACTATTTCCACACTAGTCGCAGTACTGGCAAAACTACTGCGAAGAGTATTTAACTGAGAAATAAACGGTAACAGTCGGAGTAGAACCAATAGATAAGTGAGTAATACAGCTGAAAGAGAAGTCATCTCATTTGCAAACAAGGTGCGACTCAAGAAGACAATCAGGAGTATGGCTGTAATACCCATGATTTCACTAACGGGTGCGATCGCCTCCGAATTTACTTGAGATTCAAATTCCGCTATTTCGCGATCGCGAATGAGCTTCTTGATTCTTTCATATTCTCTTTCCTCACTCCCCGTTGCCTTCACCAACCGAATCCCGTTTAAGGTTTCTAGCACAGTGATAGAATATGCCCTAGACATCTCACTGAGTTGCGTGCCGAACTTTTTAGAACGGGAAATAGCGTATTGATTTGCCAACGTTACTAAACATAGTAGAACAGTTGCAGCGATCGTCAACTCCCAAGAGATTGATAGCAGCAACCCGACAAAAACTAAAATTGTAATTACGAGAATAATTAATTTGACCGTATTGCCTATAGCACTTGTCGCACGACCAATCTCACCACCAAGACTATTGATTAAATCACCAACTTTTGTCTTAGCATAATAATCAATATCAATCTCGAGTAATAACAGCAACCCAGCTTCCCGCATATCTGAGGTTAACTTGCGTGTTAAAGTACTAGATGTTAATGTCCCAGAGTAAGTTGCAAAATTTTTTATAGCAATTGTTAATAAAATTGCCCCCGCCATTACCCAGACACGGTAAGCTTCTGGAATACTATCAAAAGGGGACATAATTCTTTTAAGAATAGCAGGAGCACTACTTAAATCTACTGATTGTCCCACAACTTTTAAAATCACTGGGACAATCAGAGTCGTGCTAATGCCATTAAATAGCGCTCCAGAAAATCCTAATAATATTGTTAAGAGAATCAAAACTGGATAAGGTCTGGCAAATCTTAGTAGTAGCTTGTTTGTATACATCGGGTATTTTATGGCATCTGGAGAAGGCGGCTCAGCCCCTTCGGGGAAGTCTAAGGTAACAAGTCTAAAGTCTA
>CAZZVG010000461.1:0-5635 GCA_964657295.1 Iningainema sp.
CAGCAACACGCCGAACACCCTCTTCGATGCCTTCTTCTCGACCTTCTTTCGACCTTCAGCTTTAATTGATTGATAAATGACTGACTCGCGCATAATGTCTCTCCGAAGTAAACGCTTAATCACTTCTTCTTCCAATACTAGCCCAGCTAACAGCGCGGCTGATGCTGTGACATTATTCTGTACATTTCGATCGCTAATCTTCTCAATTTGGGCGGCGACTTCGTGCAAAGTGCTAGTTTGACTGTTCGTATTACTTAACACCGCGAATGGAAGTAAGCCTGGAGTCTGAAGAAATATCTCGGTTGGTTGCTCCCAAAGGCGAATGACTTGGAAACGATGGAAAGTTTCTTCCAAGGTAAATGATGTTTCATGAACTAGTTCTGAATCCGTTCGGCACAAATAAATGACGACTTGGCGCATCCGTTTTTGAGGAAAACGGCGATAGGCACGCAAACGATAATCCGCCATCCGAAAAGGGATCTTTTTATCGGGTTGAGTTTGGAACTCGATATGCAGGATGAGAGCTTCGGACTGTAGTAGAATCAGAGCATCTGCGCGAATTGGTTCAACGGAGAGTTCTTGAGGGCTTAACTTAGTTAAGGTAATTTCTTCACCTAGCAACCAAGTGGCAAAATTACTGGGAAAATTTTCAGCAAGGAATTTGCACGTGTTGTCGAACATGGAAAGATTTTATCGTCTTTTGGTTTCACCACTGTTTTATTAACCTTTAAATTCCACATCCTGATAACCCTTGGCAAAGGCTTAAGCCGTATCGCATCACCCATGAACAATCTGACAAAATATAAGGTGGGTAATGTCCAAAGTACAACTCATACCGAATGTAGTAATTATTGCCCACCCTCCTCACGAAGTTCTGAGAACCTGTTGACAGGAAAGTTAATTTATGCAACTACGTAGATGTAAGGTACGCTCTTCTATCGTGTAACGCACCCCACGAAAGTTGTAAATCCACCACCCTATAGCCCACACGTGAGCAAACGATTGAAGAAAAAGTTGGTCATTTTGGAACCAAAAGGAGAGTTCCACCAGCGCGAAGGATGACAGCCTTTGGTTGCCTCAAGGGTATAATCCAAGTCATCACACTTGAGCCATTTCTTATCCACACGCCAGCCAACACGCTCGCCAAAGCGCTCAATGACTGTATTATCTTGAGAGATTGTGGTATCGAGAGAACCACCGACACTTTGATAAATCTGCATCTGGACGCTAAAACCAAAGCGTCCCTTGCTATAGGTTGTCCAAAGGCTATCAATTACGCGAAGTTCATCACAGGGAAACCGCCTCATGTCGTCAGGGGTGATAGATTCCACATCGGGTTCTCCTGTGACTGCTTGGATTGCCCGAATAGTTTCCCAATCCGCTTCTCGAAAATCCCCGGATGATAACAAATCTTGTAGCTTTCTATATTTGTGAAGATCTGCAACGAGGATGAAATTTTCCTCTAACCGAGAAACTCGTTCGTTAAGGCTTGACAAAAGCTGATTGAGTTGCTTTAGCTGCGCTTCTACTCCAGTTGAACCAGTAGTCACAAGTGGTTCCTGCGCTTCATTAGACATAATTTTCCTCATTTAATGGTTGAATTTTAAGGAGTTTCGTAGTTAAGCACTCTCTGGTACTGAGAAACAGGTCAAAAACGCTGACGCTCAACCAATCACAGTTGATGAAAGGACTACAAGCGATGGCGTCTCATACCTTTTGATAAGTAAGCCAAGACAAACGTCGTGATTAGAGCCATACCCAAGTGCCAGTAAGTTGTAGTCAGTGTGGCAGTACCGACAATCAGCAAGCCAAGTAAAGCGTATTTAAGCTTATTCGGCATTTTCCACCAATAAAATCAATCCAAACATGTTTTTGAAAAAGCTAAAAGTTAATTGCTAATTATTCTTCATTTCTATCAGCCTTCAAATCTCGGACACATTCTTGTCCAACACCGACAACAAATCCGATACCTGCACCAATTAAAGTATAATTTCTCTGCAATCCTTCGTAGTACTGACCTTCAAATGCGAGTTGATTAAAGTTACGTTGACCAATTTTTGTGGCAGCTAAACCGATCATCGCACCAGCAAGAGCAGTGATAATCCCTGAGAAAATAATTCGCCGCGCTTTCATTGCTACCCCCTTGATATAAAGATTAATGAGCCAAGAAGAAGGAGTAAAACAGATACAAAATAGTCACAATAAACACGATGTGGTTAATATAATCGTTTCTATTCCAGTTCCGAAACATTTTTGTTACCTCTATTGAAAGAATAGCTCAAGTTTTATACCCAAGCTATGTACCAATTACTAAACTTAATGCTCATTCATTTTGAGTAGAAGATTGAAAAGAGACGGCTTGCTCTTTCTCCTCTTTAACTTGCTGTTGTTCAGGTAAGCTTGGTTTACCTGGCTTACCTGGGTTTAAGAAACGCTCTTCGAGACTCTTAATCACCACATACAAAACTGGCACTAAAAACAGACTTAAGATCGTTGAAATCAGGTAGCCACCGAAAAGTGCTGTCCCTAATGACCAACGACTCATCGCCCCAGCGCCTTTAGCAATCACCAACGGCCAGAAACCGACTAAACCCGCAAAAGCCGTCATCAAAATCGGTCGCAAACGCTCTTCGGAGGCTCGAAGTGCGGCTTGGGGAATGCTCATACCGATCGCTAATGATTGATTGGCAAATTCGACAATCAAAATTGCGTTCTTACTTGCCAAACCAATCAGCATCACCAAAGCGACCTGAGCATAAATGTTATTATTAACTATTGGCCAAACCCCACCTGCTTGGAAAAGATTTGCCCGCAGTGCCACCGCACCAAGAGCGCCTAAAATCGCTAAGGGTACCGTAATCAAGATGATGGTAGGGTCAACGTAACTTTCGTACTGAGCCGCCAGCACGAGAAACACCATCACAAAGGCTAAGCCAAAAATGATTGGTGCCGCACCGCCAGAGGATTTTTCTTGGAAAGCAGTTCCCGTCCAAGCGTAGCCAAATCCTGGTTGCAAGGTTGTTTTCGCAACTTCTTCCATAGCTTGAATGGCTTGGGAAGTACTGTATCCCGGTGCTGGTGCGCCTTGAATTTTGATCGCCGGGTAGACATTGTAGTGAGAGATAATCGGTGGATAAGTCGTTTTTTCTAGATGCACCACAGTGTTCATCTGGACTAAATTGCCATTTGTGGAGCGCACGTACAGACGACTGATATCATCAGGATTAGAGCGCGCCGTTCCTTCTGCCTGAGCATAAACCCGATAAAGTCGCCCACCGAGAACGTATTGATTGACATATCTTGCACCTAAGTAGGTCTGCAAAGTATTGAAAATATCGTCGGTCTGAATGTTCTGCGCTTTAGCTTGGTTGCGATCAATCGAAATCTGCATCAAGGGGGAATCGAAGGTGAATTGGGTAAAGATCCCCGCCAATTCCGGTCGCTTCTGGGCTGCCGCTATGACTTTTTGCGTATTCTCAATCAGTGATGTTACGGGTAGAGCTTGTTTGTTTTGAACATAAAATTCAAAACCACCCGTACTTCCCAATCCATCGACAGGCGGTGCATTCACTGCAATCACCCTGGCTTCTGGGACTGTTGCACGCAACCCAAGATTGATTTTTTGCAAAATTCCAAAGATTGACTTATCGGCACCTGGACGTTCCGCCCAGTCTTTAAGCTTAATGAACAAGACGGCTTTATTGCTATTATTCCCCTCAAACCCAAAGCCAGCGACACCATTAACATGCTCGACTTCGGGAATTGGTAGCACGACTTTCTCCTCGATCCGCTGGACCAATTCTGTGGTGTAGTTCAGAGAAACTCCGGGTGGACCTTCAAGAAGTGCAAACATGTAGCCCTGATCCTCTTCAGGAATAAATCCTTGGGGAGTCACTTGGTAAAGCCAGCCCGTTGCCACCAAACCTGCGATAAAAACTATCACCACAAGCAGCCGAACCCGAATTAGGAATTCCACTGTCTTGACGTATAGACCCTTAAACCAGTCAAACCCGCGATTGAACTGCCGAAAAAACCAGCCCAACGGACCGTGTACTTCCTCCTCTTGTCGCATGATAATTGCTGCCATAGAAGGAGAGAAAGTTAGAGCGTTGAAGACAGAAACGGCGATGGAGAAGACAATGATTAAGGCAAATTGCTTGTAAACGATTCCTGTTGTACCAGGAAAGAAGGTCACCGGAATAAACACTGCCATGAGTACAATTGATGTGGCGATGATGGCTGAGGTCAATTCATCCATCGCATCCAAGGCGGCTTGCATTGGTCTCATCCCCTGAGAAAGCTTGGCAGCGATCGCCTCTACCACCACAATCCCATCATCCACCACCAAACCCGTGGCTAAGATAATCCCAAACAAAGTCAACTGATTGAGGGTAAATCCTAATGCGTAGGTAAATGCCAACGCCCCAATCAATGAAACCGGAATTGCGATCGCCGGAATGATCGTGGTGCGCCAGTCCTGCAAGAAGATAAAAATGACCAAGATTACCAATGCGATCGCCTCTGTCAGGGTTTTAAAAGCTTCGTCGAGGGATGCGGCGACAAACAACGTGTTGTCTAAAGCCACCGTCGCTTTCAATCCCGGCGGAAAACTTGGTGTGAGTTCCGCCATTTTAGCTTTCATCAAATTGGCTGTATTCCAAGCATTGCTGCCGGGAAGTTGGTAAGCTAAAAGAATCACTGAGGCTGAGTTATCAAACAGATTCGTTGCACTGTAGTTTTCCGCTCCCACTTCTGCCCGACCGATATCTTTCAGCCGTGTCAGCGTACCACCGTCACCGACTTTCACCACAATGTCCTCAGCTTCGGCAGGAGTCGTGAACCGACCGACTGCTCGCAGGGCAATTTCATACTGCTGCGAAGTTGGGGTCGGCTGCTGTCCGATTCTCCCGGCTCCTACCTGGATATTTTGTTCCGAGATGGCACTAATCACATCCTGAGCCGTCAAATTTCTAGCGGCTAGAGCATCGGGTGAAAGCCAGAGGCGCATAGCATATTTCCGTTCCCCAACAATTCTGGCGTTACCGACGCCCTCAATCCTTTTGATTTCATCCAGGACTTGTCTGTCAACGTAGTTGCTAATAAATACGTTATCGTATATAAATTTCCCGTTTTTATCTTTTTCTGAATAGAATGCGTAAGCTAAAGTGATCGTCGGAGATTGTTTTTGGGTGATCACACCAGTTTGGGTGACTGCCTGTGGGAGATCGGATTGAGCAACCGCTACGTTATTTTGCACCAGAACTTGGGCAGTATTTCTATCCATGTCCGTCGGGAAAGAGACGTTAATGGTAGCGTCACCATTATTTGTCGTCTGAGAGGACATGTACACCACCCGCTCTGTACCGTTGATTTGCCTCTCCAGTACGGTTGTGACATTTTCTTCGGCGGTTTTTGCGTCGGTGCCGAGATAGTTAGCAGTGACAGTGACTTGCTTGAGAGCCAATTCGGGTAGCTTATCTAAGGGGAGGAGCGGAGTTGTAATTCCGCCGATCACAAGAATCAGTACCGTACAAACTGTCGTTAAGACTGGTCGTTTAATAAAGATGTCAGCAATACTTAGCAGCATACTCTGTGTAAATCCTGTTGATTTTTCAGGTTAATTGCTTATTGGTTT
>CAZZVG010000462.1:0-5631 GCA_964657295.1 Iningainema sp.
AAATAGTGTCTCCATCCCTTAAGGTAAGATCCTGCGATACCCTCCCCGTGCGTCGGAGTTCGTCCAAATTGAGAGTGACGACTTGCTCTGGACCTCGTCCTAACTTACGCCGCAATTCTACTTTAGTAATGTCGGCGCTTTGGGTGACTCCTTGCGCTGTCGTCAGTGCTGATAATACAGTTGGGTATTGTACGCCAGGATCGTTACCCGCCCCTCCTTGTAAGCTCAGACTGTAAGCACCAGGACGTGTAATTTCTCCAGCAACGAAAATATTAATGGGGCGAGGTGATAAAAGATTGACTGAGATAATGGGACGTTTGAGATAGCGACCATATTTCTTAGCAATTAAATCAGCCGCCTGTTCTGTCGTCAGACCTAAAACTGATACACTGCCGATTAAAGGTAAGTTGATTGCTCCGCCAGGAGGAATTTGGTACTCACCTGAATATTCGGCAACTTCAAATACGTTGACACGGACGCGATCGCCTCCTCCTAACGTATAAGTTGGATTGATTCGTGTAGACGTTTGTGTAATTGAATATACTGGTGTTTTTTGTGCAGATGGTTTTTGTGCCAAACTAGCACCTGGGAAAGCCATAGTGACATTAACTAATAAAGCTAGACCTGCAACTGGCTGATTAAGGGATTTCAACAAACCTATATTATGCATGTTTACCTGAGACTACTGTCACTGAAGTACTGTCTAAACATTCTAATCTCGACTATTCCCAAATATTCTAGTTCCCTAACATTTTTTCTTTCAGCACAAAGTCTATTTTTCCGAAAAAAAATGTCTAGTTAACTTAAATTTTTAATGAAGTTAATTTAAAGTTTATACAGTTTAAGTACAAAAACTAGTTAATCATAGTGAAAATCAAGTTACTATCCCAAACAGCCAACAACCAGTTGTTTCTTGCTTTTTAATTTTGAATTTTTAATGATTTAGGAGAGTTACTAGCAACTCTAATTGAACTTGATTTCCCAATTAAAGTACAGGAGATTTTCTATTGCCTACTGATGTTTTTTTGTCAATAGTGAAAGGCACTGTTTTTTCTTATTAGCTGTTAAGTAGATTCACTTATAAATATCGTTGCCTATGACTTCTTTCCCATTGCCTGAATCTGCTGCATAAAAAACTCTTCTAAAGAAGGGCGGAACAATTTTAGATTCGTAACTCTTCCGGACATTAAACGAAGACTTGCCAAAAAATCATAGAAATCTCCTTGAAGTGTACCTTGCCAAGAACCATCGGGTAAATATTCTAGATGGGTCACCCACTTTTTGAGAATTTCCCAGTCACCCCCTTGACCTTTGACCTGATACGTGGTAGGCAATCCTAAGAGTTGGTCGAGTGAGCCAGAGCAAACTAATTCACCTCGGTCGAGGATGGCAATGCGATCACAAATTTGCTCCACCTCACTCAGAATATGACTGTTCAGAAAAATTGTCTTACCAGCCGCTTTAAGTGTCAAGATAGTTTCACGTATTTGGTAGCGTCCTAAAGGATCGAGACCAGACATTGGTTCATCAAGAAACACCAGTTCTGGATCATTAATGAGTGCTTGTGCGACACCAACACGCTGTAACATTCCTTTAGAGTATCGACGCATTTGCTTATGAAGAGCATCAGCTTGAGATAATCCCACCAATTCCAGTAGTTGAGGGATACGTTGACGGCGTACACTCCTGGGGATTTGAAATAATCCCGCCGCAAACTGTAAAAATTCCCAGCCAGTGAGGAAGTCATACAAATAGGGATTTTCTGGCAAGTAGCCGATACGTTGTTTGACACTGCGATCGCCTAGTGGCTTGCCCAATAACAATCCCCGTCCTGAGGTGGGACGGATGATTCCTAGTAACAATTTTAACAGCGTGGTTTTCCCAGCACCGTTTTGTCCCAGCAACCCAAAGGTTTCACCTTGATAAACTGTCACTGAACAGCTTTTGAGAGATACGACTTTTTGATTCAAAAAGAAGCCAGTGCGGTATATCTTCCGCAACTCAGAAGTTACTAACACTGGCGGAGTGTTTGGAGTATTGATTTGAGAATCCGGGGCGTCTGCAACAGACTTCATTTTGTGCTTGAGGGCAACAGCAAATATACAGTTATTTAAAGGGTACCCATTTTTTTGACAAAAATATCAGTATTTGGGGTAAAAATTATCAAAAAGGAGTCAGGAATTATAACATTCCCTTAGAACTTGGAATCATGCCTTGCCGACGTGGATCGATCTCTACGGCCATCCGTATTGCCCGTGCAAACGCTTTAAACGTCGCCTCAATAATGTGATGAGAATTTATGCCATCCAGTTGGCGAATATGCAGTGTCATCTGGCTGTGGTTTACCAGTGCTACAAAGAATTCACGCACCAGTTGGGTGTCGTAGGTTCCGACTCGTTGTGTGGGAATTTGCAAACCATAGCTGATGTGGGGACGCCCTGAGAAGTCAAGCGCCACCTGAATTAACGCTTCATCTAAAGGTGCGAGGAAATGACCAAAGCGCACAATTCCTTTGCGATCGCCTAGTGCTTTAGTGAAAGCTTGCCCTAAGGTGATCCCCACATCTTCGTTAGTGTGATGATCGTCAATGTGCAAATCTCCCTGACATCTTACATCCAAATCAATCAATCCGTGAGAGGCGATTTGGTGCAGCATGTGATCTAAAAAGGGAATGCCGGTTGCCGCCAAGCAACTCCCCGTACCATCGAGGTCGATTGTCACTTGTACATCCGTTTCGCCTGTGGTGCGCTGAACAGAGGCAATCCGAGGGGATATAGAGATAATTTTGCGATCGCTGGAAAGCATAAGGAATAGGGAATACAAGTTTATGGTGGATAGTTGTTAGTAGTCATTTTTCGCTCCCAATCAACTAACCACCAACAACTATTGATCATTTTACATGCCCATAATTTCATATCCTGCATCCACATACAAGACTTGCCCTGTAACCCCACTTGCCAAGTCACTACACAGGAAGGTGGCTGCATTGCCTACTTCAAGCTGAGTGACAGTGCGGCGAAGAGGTGCCACTTGTTCTACATGATGGATCATGTCTAAAATACCGCCTACGGCACTAGAAGCTAAAGTGCGGATGGGACCTGCGGAGATGGCATTGACGCGAATATTTTGTGGACCTAGTTCGGCTGCCAAGTATCTGACACTCGTTTCCAGCCCTGCTTTTGCAACTCCCATAACATTGTAGTTAGGAATTGCTCTCACACCACCTAAGTATGTAAGAGTAAGTATACTTCCTCCTTCTATCATCAAAGGTTTAGCCATACCACTCAGTTTTACCAGTGAATATGTACTTATTTCTAAAGCTTTATTAAAGCCGGAACGTGACGTTTGACTAAAGTCTCCGCTCAAATCTTCTTTGAATGCAAACGCAAGACAATGGATGAGGATATCTAACTTGCCCCACGTATCGCGGATCGCCTCAAAAGTAGATTGAATTTGCTCGTCTACCTCTACATTACAGGGAACAAAAAGATTAGGGTTGAGGGGTTCTACCAACTCCGCGACTTTTTTTTCCATTTTGCCTCGCTCATCCGGCAAGTAAGTAATACCCAAGTTAGCTCCAGCTTTATGCAGTTGTTGGGCGATACCCCAAGCAATGGAGCGGTTATTAGCAATGCCTGTCACAAGGGCGTTTTTTCCAGTCAGGTCTAGCATACAAATAAATTATTCATGCGATCGCTCATTAGGAGCATACTAGAATTTGAGACCCAGTTTGTCTTTAATTTTAGGTAGATTTACAAACATGATTATTGTTTCGGCTGTTTACCACCAGTCAATTCTTGTTAATTTCTTAAGATGTTGCCAAATTGTCTGATTTTTCTCTTCATAAAACTTTTTAGTTACAACCTTTCAAGTAACTATGAAAAAGTAGTAAATTGAAAAAAATGAAAAATTGTGTAACATCACCAACAAATGAATATGAGGTAAAGAGGTTAAGTATAGGAAAGTACCGAAAGGTTGACAATGTCTTATTGATTTTAGTGGTGTATTCTTAGGTAATCTATTTTAGTTTTCCGGCATTGGGTAGGGGAAGGGAGATGATCGTGACACAAGATAAAGCCCTCGCAAATGTTTTTCGTCAGATGGCGACCGGAGCGTTTCCCCCAGTTGTGGAAACGTTTGAGCGTAACAAAACGATCTTTTTTCCTGGCGATCCAGCTGAACGAGTTTATTTTCTTTTGAAAGGTGCTGTTAAACTCTCCAGGGTGTACGAAGCAGGAGAAGAAATAACAGTAGCACTGTTGCGGGAAAATAGTGTTTTTGGCGTTTTGTCCCTCCTAACAGGAAACAAATCAGATCGGTTTTACCATGCGGTTGCTTTTACGCCTGCGGAACTGCTATCGGCACCAATTGAACAGGTTGAACTTGCACTCAAGGAAAACCCAGAGTTATCGATGTTAATGCTGCGGGGTCTATCTTCGCGGATTTTACAGACAGAGATGATGATTGAAACGCTTGCCCACCGAGACATGGGTTCGAGGTTAGTGAGTTTTTTATTAATTCTTTGTCGTGATTTTGGCATACCTTGTGCAGATGGAATCACAATTGATCTGAAGCTGTCTCATCAAGCGATCGCAGAGGCAATTGGCTCTACTCGGGTTACTGTTACCAGGTTACTAGGTGATTTACGCGAAAAAAAGATGATTTCAATTCACAAGAAAAAGATTACTGTTCATAAGCCTGTTACTTTAAGTCGGCAGTTTACCTAAAAACAGGCTTGGTTGTAAAGGAACTTGGATGTAAGGAAACAACACAAAAGGGTAAGCTGAACAATAATTGACAAAGACGATTTGGACGACTGGGACGATTTGGAAGATTAGACAGACAACGGGGACAAGGACGCTGCTCTTCTCTCCCCTAACCCTCTGCCGCGCTCTCTCCTTCTCTGTTGCCTGCCGAACCGAATCTCTTGTCTTCTTTTTCTCTATGAGGCATGTCTGTGTTTTTTAGATTTAGCACAAACTCCAAAACTGGAAATCCACCTCTAGTATTAAGTCATTTCAGGTATTGCCCATCTCCAATTCCCCACAGACAAGGGCTGGAAGTAGTAGGCTGTATCTGGAGGGATTTCGTCGGTAGCTGAAGATGACCACTGGGTCGATCCTCATAGTAGCAATTCTGATTTTGGGAGGCTTTATTGCCACCGTGGGCGATCGCATTGGCACACGAGTTGGCAAAAAGCGCCTCTCACTGTTTAACCTGCGCCCAAAAAACACAGCTATACTGGTAACTCTTTTTACAGGTAGCTTGATTTCAGCATCAACGTTGGCGATTTTATTTACCGCAGACGAAGGATTGCGTAAAGGGGTATTTCAATTAGAAGATATTCAGAAAGACCTCAGGCACAAACGGGAACAGCTAAAAACGACAGAAACCCAGAAAAGGCAGGTAGAAGGTGAACTAAACCAAGCTAGACTTGCACAAGCAAAGGCTCAGGAAAACTTGCGCTTTATTAATCAGTCGTTGATCTTGGCGATCACCAAACAACAAGTCACGCAAGCCCAACTAAACCGCACTATTGCCCAACAAAATCAAACTCAAGCGCAACTCCTCCGGACTCAAACTGAGTTAAATCAAGTTGTCACTCAATATCAACAAGCCATAACGCAACTT
>CAZZVG010000463.1:0-5628 GCA_964657295.1 Iningainema sp.
CTGGTTCGCTGATTCTAACCAGTTGTCCAGCACCACCCAGAGCCAACCCATGACATCCCAAGACTTGCTCACTGCATTCGCCTTGACGACGGACGCTGTCCTTTCCCCGATTCCGCATTCCCAATTCCCACGCTGACCGTTACAGCGCGTTCTAACTGGTTTACCGTGCTTCTAACTGGTTACCCTCACACGCATTCGTGTTCAAGTTATGCCCCTCTGGTGATCAGTCGCTTTCCTGGAGTTGCGATCTGCGCGAATCCCAAGGGGAGACGAGTAGCGCTACGAGCGTCGCTAACGCTTCGAGGATCGCGAACGCAGCAGCGCAACGCTTACGCATCTGCATTAGATGATGAATGCTGTCTTGGATTTTTTGCAGGTCTAGCTCTGGCTTGGTCATGGCGGTTGCAGAGGTTATGTATGCCGGAAATATTTTATAGCATAACCACTGAGGGCGATCGCGAAGCGCGCGCTGCCCTGAGGCGGATCGCATCAACTGAGCTTTTTGAGATTACACAGCACAAAACGGCATCGAAAACCTTGCGACTTCTCAAAAGCACAGTTTGACACCACAAAACGGCGTCTGCTACTTTCGCATTTTTGACACCGACCACGACTTATTCTTCTGTTGTTGCCCGATAATCCTTTCGCACTTAAGCACGCTTCGAGAGGCTGCGGCAGCGTGAACCACCTTGACCACCTAGTTTTTCAGGACTTTGCTCGGCTTGGTCGAAAAGTGCCGAGTTACTTATTGCGTTTCTGCCAGCCCGATACACATATAGGCTTAGAGCGGCGGCGGCAGCGTTATGATATCGTTTGGGTAATGGTCTGAAAAACCGGAGCCAGCTATCGAGACAAAATATCGGGTTTCAGCCATTTCCTTTTTGGTGTCGATTTATCCGGAAAAGTATGGCGTGATGCTCCCTTATACATACTTATAAATTTTCATGCCCACCTAAAAGCGGCAAGTTTTTTGAAGATTCTGATTCGTTGAGAACGGGGTGAAAGTTAAAGTAAATCCAATGGGTTGGGTGAAAGTTCGTCAAAGTTGGACAACGCTTGTATGAGGGTTAGGTGTTAAACATCTAGTTCAGGGTGCGCAAAACCAAGCCATGGAGAGTTCTGTCCTACGTTCTACTCCTAGGAGTTGGCTCGGTTTAGAAGCGCGTTGTCCAACTTTGTCAAGCCCTAGTGAAGCGGCATAATCGCGACTGTTGGTTGTGTGAATAACAATATTTTTGACCCTAATGACAGAAGCACCAAAAAATTCTCAAAGGGAGGACGGATTCAATCGCGACTGGCGACGCTGCCAGTCCATAATTTTTGGGAATGTCATAGAGGATGAATTGATTAGATTCTTCAAAAGTTTACCGCTCGATAAATTTAGGGAGATGATCGCGGAACGCTTGATCATCCTCAACGATTCGGAGCAAAATACCGATCAGTTTGTGATGACAACAAAACTTCCAGGACTTACGTTCTCTGTTGGCGATCGCGCTTGTAAGTGCATCAGATGAGAGATTTGAGCGTCACTTTTATTGGCTGTACACAAAGAGTGGTTTCAAGCTTGAGCCACGTAGCGATCATTGGAATTGAAATCAAGCCTGTTGGTTCAGGTAAGAGACTATCAGAATGGCTCACAGACAAGCTCGTAGAACTGGCGGTTGACTTCAAAGCGTTTCCTGAACTAGTCCCGTTTTCTGCGAAACCAAACAGTATAACAATGTGGTGGTCACCCTACAACAAAAATGTCTTCTTCACATCCTTTGCGGAAGCAAAGCGCTCAGTGCTACTGAGGTTTGAAAATTTAGATCAATACTCTGAACAAGAGTTAAGCACTTTTACTCAAGCTGAATTCCAAATCTTAAAAATAGCTGCGTCAAAAGCAGATGATGTCACAAAATTTATTGATATGTTGTATACGCTTCAAAATATCTTGCGCACATATCAAGATGTTGACTCCATTCCACCACGAGTAGAGTACAATGAAAATTACTGCTATCCGGGGCTGCTCGGATGCAAATTACTGCTGATTCAATATCAAGAAGGAGAAGCAGGGCTGTTGCATCTACTTTCACAGTTAAAGACAGATCCGCTTGAGAGTAGTTCTATTTCATAATCTCCAACGTGGCAAAATATTCTTAGCACAATTTTCCTCAACTTCTGCTGAGTATGCTTGTTCAGAAAAATTTTTTCTGGTGATGCGGATTCTAGGGTATTCTGTTGAAATTGTCTATTCGAGTCCAAACGCGCATACTCTCGAATAAAACCCGACTAAAGTCCCCTGGCATTACGTATTTATACTTTGCCAGTATTGATAGGGGAGTGAGTAGCAACCGGGAGCAAATATTTTCACAGGGCTTTAAGCGCATTCTGAAAGGACTTTTTCACGAGGGCTTCCTCACGCGCCAACGTATTTGCGTCGTTTCAGCCGTTCGGGAATTCCACACCTACCTACGTACACTCGAAAATTCCATTGAAGTTCAGCAAGCAGCAAGAAAGCGAAAGCTAAGGCAATCCATTTATGGATGGTCGCAGCTTGTAGGCAATTTTAAGGGATGTCGCCGTGACGGCTCGGTTTTGCGAGGGTTATGCCCTAATGTGTTTTTTTATGGCATAACATTCAGCACACAGGTTGCACGCCTTTGCTACGGCAATTGATTGAAAATTAATCAATTACCGTGACGGTGGGGTAGGTACATTGAGCCGATACGGTTCAAGCATCTAAGAAGAAAATAGATACTGTCCAATTTCCGGTTGTTGACGACGCAGAACAGTAAAAGCTTGCTGCTCGATTTGGCGAACTCGCTCTCGACTCACATTTAGCCTCTCCCCAATTTGGGCCAAACTTCGTTGCTGATTATCTAAGAGTCCAAAGCGCAAAATTAATACTTCACGCTGCATGGGTTTAAGTGATGCTAACAAATTATTCAAGTCTTGGCACAGAAGTTCTTGGGTGATATATTCATTCGGTGAGATGCCCTCATCGCTCAAAAGTTCACTAAATTCTGTGTCTTGGTTATCTCCTACCTTTAAATCTAGAGAAATTGTCCCACTAGCAGCACTGAGATATTCTCGAATTTGACTTGGATCAAGATTCAACGTCTGAGCAATTTCTGTAATAGTGGCATGACGACCGAGTGTTTGAAATAATTCTCGCTGTGCCTTTTTTATTTGATTGAGTTTTTCGGTGATATGAATCGGTAAGCGAACCGTGCGGGATTTCTCTGCGATCGCTCTTGTGATTGCCTGACTAATCCACCAGTATGCATAGGTTGATAATTTATAGCCTCGATTGGGGTCAAACTTTTCTACACCTCGTTGTAAACCTATTGCCCCCTCTTGAATCAAATCCAAGAATTCCAGATGGCGGCGCTGATATTTTTTAGCGATCGAAACCACTAGCCGCAGGTTCGCTGTTACCATCTTTTGTTTGGCTCGCTGACCCTGATGAAGTATTTGAGTGACTTCAGTTTCACTCTGATGAACAAAAGTAGCTAATTCTGTTAACGTAGGCTCTCGATGCAATTGTTGTCTTAGATTACTTGAGTGTTGCTCAATGGCAATCATTTGCTGTACTTGCCTGCCATAAGTTATTTCTTGGTCTTTAGTTAATAATGGACACTGACCAATTTCAAGCAAATAAACGCGAACCATGTCGTCACTCAGGCTGGACATACAACTTTCTAGCTTTTCATAAATCAAACGAATTTAAAAGTATAAATCAAATAGCTCAACATATTTTCCTAGTTTCAATAGTTTAAATGGGTGACAGCAGTGGGCGCTCGCGTCCTAGTCACCCATTTAAACTGCGACATGGGAGTGCTAATTGATTGAAGACTTATAAACCAAAAACAATTGAAATAGCTGCCGACACTCGTTTTTTCGCCATATGATCCACAACCGAAACCTGAGAAAGCAGCGTTAGAAGAGATTAGTGTTGGTTGAGAGGTCATCCCTATTATCTGATTGTGGGGAACTTAGACCATTGCTCTAATGATTATCCGTCTCGCCTGTCCCTGCTTCCTAAATTTGAGACCTGAATCCTTACGGATTGGGAAAGCCGGAGGCACAGCCGGCAAGCTTTTACGCTCTTTGCAAGATTAAACCTCGATTGGGGTGGTACTTTCTTGAACACCCGCAAGTTCCTCCTGAAAATAATCAGGCGGAGAGATCGCTGCGTTTGGCGGTCACTAAACGTAAAATTAGTGGTGGTTCTCGTTCGATGGAGAGCAATATTTGGAAAAGATATTATCTAGAGTCCGGGTAGAGCGGCTTTTTTCTCAATATTCTCTTCGAGTCTTAAAGTATTAATCACTACAATGTTTCTACGTGAAAGCGAAAGGCGATCACTGCCTGCTTACCCTGATAGTCTTTGATAGATTGAAGAATATCATTAGATACTTCTAGTGACAAAATTGTTTTAATTTCGATATTGGTGTTGTAGCCCACCATGTCTCCCGTCCGTCTCCCGTGGCTACCCTCACCCTGCACTTGAGTAATGGTGTAGTCGTTTACATTGTAGCTTTTCAACAGCTTGATAATAGCGTCTTTCAGCACTGTTTCACCAATGATGGTCAGGAGAACGGCAGGTTTGACTAAATCGGTTTCGTAGGACATGGGTAACTCCATAGAACAGGTTTTATGTTGCGTTTGTTAATTGATGATTTCTTTAATCTTCACATGATTGGGTTTTTTTGCGCAAACATTGATTTCCTGACATATCCGTGTCCACAAGGTGTCAACAGGTTGCTTAGTCCGGTTGAACTGTTATGGGAGTGAGTAACGACTTTTAGTCTAAACTCCAGCTATAAACATTGATAAAAAAGAGTGTAAATAAAAAGCCTTGGCAGGTATTATTGATCAGCCCGTTCCTGTGGATAGTGAGGATAAAAAGCCTTCAATGCGGGGCAGACTGCAACGCCTGATAGATAGCTTCCGGATTGACAGCGATCACATTGAGGTACGCCTTTGCTGTCTGGTCTGGCTCGCTGCGTCCCTGCTCCCAGTCCCGCAAAGTGCCAAGCGGGATATGGTAACGCGCTGCGAATTCCGACTGCGTCAACCGCAACGCTCGGCGCATGGTTTTAACGCGGGGAACACGTCTGGCGTTTTGTAATTCAGCTTCCGTCATAGGACGGGCATCAGGATCGCTAAGGGCGGCAGCGTGAATTTCTTCTTCTGTCATGTGACGCATAGGCTGTTCAGGAAACGGTCGCTCGCTGCCGTTCGGCAACACCTCAACCACCGTCCCATCCTTGTGCATTCTCGCGGTAATAATCGTTTCTTTCATAGCACTACAAGGTCAGCCAACAGCCTAAGCATAAATACTCAATATTTTTGTGTCTACACTCCATATAAATATAGATACAGAATTTCAAGTAGACACCACTCCATAAGAGTACAGCGAGGGGTGGACACCAAACCCCAGAATGCCTGCTTGCTTGCTACCACCACTACCCTCTCAGGATTGGCTATAAACGACAGAAAAGCTATTACCAATGAATCGACGTATTATCTGGCTATCGTGCGCTGTAGGCGATTATAGAGGGAGTTTGGCTGGGTGAGGAGTGGTAGACACCAAATCGCAGGCGTGTTTTCTACACCTTTAGAGTTAGTAGACACCAAAAT
>CAZZVG010000464.1:0-5625 GCA_964657295.1 Iningainema sp.
CACGATCAATGAATAAGTATTCTGGTTGCGATCGCCCAGATGCTAATGGACGCATATCGACTCGATCTAAGTTGTCGATAATTACCACCAGTCCTTTCTGCCCTCGTAGTTTGAGCTGTTCAACAGCCTTGTCTAATACCTCTTCGTTAATTGCCTGCAAAATACTGTTAGTGCGCGGTTCTAGGTATTGCCTGACCTGAGTACGCAACTGGGGACTGTCTTTGGTTTTGGCAGTAATTTTGGCAATACCCAAAGACAACTCCGCTTGTGCTGATAAGTCAATGGGAGTTTGTAAAAAATCCCCAATTTCTTTAAACAAGTTGGCAAAGTAACCTGGTTTAATTTTGATGCCAATTGCTTCTAAACTAACACTGACTTGACGGGCTACACTTAGCAAAATATCGCTAACATCAATGTCCGCCATGTCCAGATCTTGACTGGACTCAAAGTAAACCACATGAAATCCGGCAACTTCCAGTTCGGCTTTCAGGCGCTGCAACTCTGTTGATTTACCACAGCCAATATGACCTGTAAATAACTGGCAAGTTGGCTCATCTGGAGAAATACGGACGATAGTGCGTTGCAGTTCTTCAACGATTTTGCAACCACGTACATCGGAAAAATCTATGTAGTATTGCTGATCAGATGCATCGCCCATAACCAAAGTTTTACTTGGGTTACAGGCTTTAAAAAAGCGCGATAAATTCAATGTTGTTCTCATGTAGATGCAGATTTCTTTGTATACACATACAAATATCTCTACCTAGACAGTTAGTTAGTTAGCGGCACCTTCCCGCCAAAAACTATCCGTATAATGATAGAGATTTGATTGTCCCTGATACGTTAAGTATACTTGTCCCTGTTAGATATGGTGTTAAAGTTCTAACATCTTTAGTTTCTCCCAAACCTTGGACAAAACCTCATGAATGAGTTGAGTCTCAATGCCTGTGAAAACTATAAGCTGTCTAACTTGGACAGGTATTCACTCTTGCAATCTACTCATGGTATGCATACCATGAGTTCTTTTTTTTGTCAACCATAAATAAGTATATTAGCAAAGTATTTTTTTTGCAATAATGGCAAAAAAATTATTTGACTACTTGTCCTAAAGGATACTTGTTATTTGACAAATTGGCTACACTTGTAGAAATAAATTATTCAGAGAATCCTGAATTAAGTATAGTGTTATTTAATACGGTAATTTTCTCCAAATAACTGGTATTGGTTAATTAAGTGGCTTGACTCCTAGTCATGGCTAATGATTGGCATCAACTAGAGCAATTTACCCCATCCCAAGTTAAGGGACTTGCAACGAGTTCACGCCTATGTGTAGCAGTGTAAGAGCGAAGAGATTGATGCACTGAGCTTCTCACCTATTTTCTTAAGATCGAAGAATCGGTTAAATAGCGTACACCAATCTCCCGATATTCCTAGCGCTATCAAATCAAAGATTCTGGTGGGGGACTCCTATCGGGTTTAGTTGAATAAATAATAGTTGTTACTTACAGAAAAAAGGCTACACTTACGTAAGAAAGTTCGTTAGAAACTTTAAAGTGAAAGAAAAACCAAAAAGTAGGTAGTCAAAGGTAGGGTGTAAATGGAAGGGAGTTTTACTTGCCCTCCACTCCCCGCCTCAATGGGACGCTCCTGTGCTACAAGGGAAGTTCCCTCAAGCGATCGCATTGCGTTGGGAACTGAACGAAGTTGGGACTAGGGCAAGCGTCCGCTCAGAGTTGGGGCGAGCTCCCCGCGCTCGCTTATCCGGGTTGGGAGAAACACAGTGGCAAAAATTGACAACTATTAACAAAGTCCAAAACGCTCAAACGAGGACATAAGCGTATTTTGAGGCTGTCCCAATCGTCGCTCGATTAGGACAGAATGGATCAACCGCCTCAAAATGCTTTTTTTGTGTCTGTTCTTGTCGCTGTAAAAACGAAGCGACTCAGCACTACCAAAGGTTAGCTCTTAATTTTCAGTGAACTGTTAACTATCAGAAACAAAAATCCCCCATACTTTAAATCAAGGGGTAAGCTTAATGAACGATCTGATGGCAACAACGACTCGGACTAAAAGTTTGGAAGGGGTGTGAATGGCTGGCATAGTATCAGTTTCCCGCATAGATATAGAGGGACGTCGGGATAAATTACGTAAAAAGCGACAACTGAAAGTTATTCAGGCTATTTGGCAAACTATTGCTGTTAGTAGTCTGGCAGGTGGATTACTTTGGGTGACAATCCAACCGATTTGGGTGCTAAAAGATCCCGAAGACATTGTGATTACTGGGAATCAATTACTATCCGAGCGGGCAATTCAGTCATTGCTTGTGCTATCCTATCCTCAATCTTTATGGCGAATCGAACCATCTCGAATCGCCCAATTTTTGGTAAAGCAACCGACGATTGCACAAGCGACGGTTAGTCGTCGCCTGTTTCCTCCCGGATTAATAGTCCAAGTTAAGGAAAGAGTCCCTGTGGCGATCGTCTTGACACGAGGGGCACAACAAAAAAAAGTATCCACTGGATTACTTGATGCTAGTGGTGTTTGGATACCTCTAGAAAAATACACATCTCTAAATCCCAACCTTATATTGCCGAGTCTCAAAGTTATCGGGTTGTCAGATAAATATTGCCTCTATTGGACTTCTCTTTATCAAGCAGTGAGTCAGAGTTCTGTGAAAGTGATGGAAATTGATTGCCAAGACCCCACGAATATCATTCTGAATACAGAATTAGGAAGGGTTCATATTGGGACACCAAGTGTCCAAATATTTGAGAAAATCAAGGTATTGGCACAGATGCGCCCTTTAAAAGCACAACTGAATCCCAATCAAATAGAATATATAGATCTCAAAAATCCAGATCACCCATTAGTACAAATGAACCAAAAGAAACAGCCGACGATTTCTCAAACTCCCTCTAAAAAGATTGGGCACATTTGACTTCACAAAAGATCTCTTAATTCTGAATCTTTATTTATGGAGTTCCCTTAAATAAAGAGAGACATCTAATAACCTGATAAGTGATTTTTTTACGATCAAGAGAGTCAAAATAAATCAGTAAAAGACAAATTTTGTTTTTCAAATTGTAATAATCTCGAATAATGAAACCTATGGATCAAATAATCAAGGCAGGTAGACAATAAGCAATGTGGCGGATCTGTACAAGTTATGTAATTAGCTCAGCATTTTAGGTGCATAATGACTTTCTCCTTCAACAACATGTATGGGAAATAACGCTCTTTGTATTTTGTACAACCACAAGACAGGCAAAGGAAAATACTTATACAAGTATTTTTAACGAGATTTTTTTTAAATTTATACAAAACATTTCGGTTTGAATGGGAAGTAGCAAAAAAAATAATACTTAAAGTTGTAAAATCGATAACAGGTATAAATTACAGTCTGCTCAGTGGAGAGGTTATTAGAGATACTAACAGGATACTGAACAAAATCAGCGAGATAGCAGTGAAGATAGAAGATATTAATGTAGGAGTGGAAGTTATACAAGGCTATTTTAGCTAAAGATTAGGTCTACTTCTCGAGAATTAGCACTTTCGTTGACGCTAAGGGCAGCACCCCTAAGGGCAACCAGGTGCTTTAATGGCTTATCCCATAACAAACAAACTTTCGCGCCTCCAATCCAGCTAGGGTTGGAAGTAGAGAGAACTCAAAACAAAAAAGCCATGGATGATGACAGCGTCAAACTATAAGTTGACTCTCAGGTGAATAACACCTTAAAAACTCGTTTATCTACCCTTTCTGAATACAATGACACTTGATAATGACCAAGGGCTTACTTATAAAAACTCTCAGTCTCCCGGACAACCAGGTCTCTCGCTAGCAATTAACTCTCCTAATCCGTTTAGTCATAGTGGGTTGAACTTCGGACACAATCATGACAGCAAAAAGCTCAGCAGCGAAGATAACCGCATGGGGGATATTGTTCCCGGTCGAGTCGCCAATATTAAAGTGATTGGTGTAGGTGGCGGTGGTAGTAATGCTGTTAACCGCATGATTGCTTCTGATGTCATCGGGGTAGAGTTTTGGTCAATCAATACTGACGCCCAAGCTCTCACCTTAGCATCGGCTCCGAGTCGGTTGCAGATCGGACAAAAACTAACACGTGGTCTTGGGGCAGGTGGAAATCCAGCCATCGGGCAAAAAGCGGCTGAGGAATCACGAGACGAGATTGCTAAGGCTTTAGAGGGTGCAGACTTAGTGTTCATCACCGGCGGCATGGGAGGAGGTACTGGTACAGGTGCAGCCCCAATTGTTGCTGAAGTCGCAAAAGAAATGGGCGCTCTCACTGTTGGCGTGGTGACACGTCCATTTATCTTTGAGGGACGTCGCCGCACCAGCCAAGCAGAACAAGGCATCGAAGGTTTAAAAAGTCGGGTAGATACACTAATTATTATCCCGAATAACAAGTTACTAGAAGTGATCCCAGAGCAAACACCCATGCAAGACGCTTTTCGCTATGCAGATGATGTATTGCGTCAAGGAGTGCAAGGGATTTCTGATATCATCACGATCGCGGGTTTGATCAACGTTGATTTTGCCGACGTGCGAGCTGTGATGGCAGATGCAGGATCGGCATTAATGGGAATTGGTATTGGTTCTGGTAAATCAAGAGCGAGAGAAGCCGCGATCGCCGCCATCTCCTCCCCATTACTAGAGTCTTCTATAGAAGGAGCCAGAGGCGTTGTCTTTAACATTACTGGTGGAAGTGACCTCACCTTACATGAAGTGAACGCTGCTGCGGAAACAATTTATGAAGTCGTCGATCCCAACGCTAATATCATTTTTGGGGCAGTAATTGATGACAGGCTACAGGGTGAAGTCAGACTGACTGTGATTGCTACTGGATTTACAGGTGAAACGCTAGCTGCACAACAGCCAAATGTTGTAGGCAATCAAAGAGTCGTAGCTTCAACACCACCAAAACGACAAATGGCACAGCCACCAGCAGCGAATCCCCCAACACCAATTCCAGAAAATAAAGAAAAACCTGGATTAGATATTCCAGATTTTCTCCGCAACCGTCGAACCCCACCACGTAATTAAGTCTTAAATGGAGCGATAGTCTTATTGAGTCATAAATCCGCTTTCTTTTTGTAATGGTCTTTTCGGGCAGATAGCCAATTTCTACCTGAGTCGGCTGAAGGGCACTTGGTACTTTTGTAATTTCCAATTGGTCTATAACTTTGTACGATAGTCAGGGTGCTTGGGAAATTACATGGGTGTAGCCCAAACCTTTAACTACCAATGCTGCTGATAAAGCCACTACTCAGATGTTATGGTTTAATACCAACGTGTGTTGATGGCAATGTTCGTCTAAACTATGAGAAAGTATGCGTCTAATATACGGGCAACACCTTCGCTTAATTCAAAATTCAAAACCCTATAACTTGCCTTTAGGGGCTGGCAACTAATATTGTCTCTTTTTTGAATGAGCGTATTTTGAATGAGTGAGAAGCGAAGGATTGTCAGGCGGAGTACAGCGAGTGGTTACAGATCAAGAGTTAAACCACCAGGGATCAATGAAAACAGTCTGGTTGGCAATTTTTGTAGTGACCAATGATTAAGGTCAAAGCAAATTTACAGCAATGTTTAGGTCAAATGAAAAC
>CAZZVG010000465.1:0-5614 GCA_964657295.1 Iningainema sp.
GGATGACGCACAAGTTACGCTGTGGACTTTTAGGAGGTGCCGCTCGAATTAACTGAATCAGACGTATACCTTGAGCTACGAAAAAGCCAATATAAGTCACAAAACCAATAATTCCTCCTTCTATTAGAGCGCGGATGTAATCATTGTGAGGAAGATAACCATTACCACCAGCCTCGATACTTAACCCCAAACCAAAACCAAGAAACGGAGATAGCGGGAAAATCTTGGTCATCAGAAAAGTCCATTGGGCAAGCCGCCAGTTGAAGCTATTATTATCTCCTTGAGACAAAAGAATTGCTCGTGACGTATCAAGATCCGCATTGAAGAGTGGTGTGTTGCTCAGAGATCCCAAGCGTTCTCGTCCAAAATCTGAATTGGCAAATAACCCAATAATGACCGCAAAAAATAGCGCTCCGCCAATCAAGTTGAGAAAGCTTAATCTCGGAATTACCAAAACGAGAACAAAAGCAGCGAGCATTGTCAAGCCAGTTAAGGCTTTAGTACTGACAAAGCATAATGCTATCAAGCCCATGATCAAAAACCACGGTAACTTTTGCTTGGAGTTCGTTAACTTCCAGTATGTCAGAGAGATAAACAGTAACAGGGTGGTGGCAAATGCATTCGGGTGCCCCATTGTCCCTTTAATACGAGATATTTCCGAAACTGGCATTCCACCAACAGCACCACCCTCATTCAAAAAGGAAGGCAGGAGAGACGGCACAAACATCTGCATCAGCGCCACCGTTACCGGGATGACAAGTGATATAAACAGCCAAGCGATCGCTTTTTTCGGAGGCACTCGATCCTTCAGTTGCATCACCAGCAGATACACCATCACCCAACTAAACAGACGTATCCACTCACGGATACCTCCTGGTAAATAGTAATCATTTAGCCCTACCCCTTCCAAAGGTAAGAGTATCACCCATAACCCTTGTAGCAATACCCAACCTGCAAAAAACCACCAAAAACCGTCAGTGCGGATTCGCCGACCGCGCAGGAGTGTTATGGTGACGTAGAGCAAAGTTAAGGCATCCATCCCAATACCATATGCGGCTGGTATTTGCTTACCAGAAAACGGATCGAGACAAGTGCGTACTGCCAATAAATTGAGTACGGCTTGCTCAAAATTCGTCAAGAAGTAAACAACTATTGGTATTGCTACTATTGCTAACAACAGATAGATAGGGTTAGCACCTGCTGTAAACCCTGCAACTGCACCAACAATTATGCCAGCCAAACTAACCCAAATAACATGAGACTGACGATTTGGTTGATTGCTCAACATCTTTATCTAAACCTCATTTCGCTCTACAGACTTTTGGCGGTTGCCTCCAAAACCTGTCAAACGCTTTTTCGGCTGGTAACCATTTACAGGATAGCGGTAATACTGTTCTGTTAAATTGGTCATTCCATTCACTACCATACCTAAGATTGGCAGGCGATTTCTCGTTAACTCTGATACTGCCCTTGATAAAACCTCTTTAAGCGTAAAGCCAGGACGTGTCACTAAAATAACTCCATCACAGTGACGGCTCAAGCTAGAAGCATCAGCGCAAGCACTTAAAGGAGGAGTATCGATAATCACCAAATCGTACTTTTGAGCAGCTTCTTCCAAGAGAGACTTCATCGCCACAGAATCGAGCAACTGCGAGGGGCGAGTGCGTAGTTCTCCACAAGTCAAGATATCAAGGTTCTCAATCTTTGTTGGCTGCACTGCTTGAAGTAATGATATTGCACCCTCAATCACATCTGTAATCCCAGGCTGAGGGGATAACTTGAACAACTTATGTTGTACAGGTCTGCGGAGATCGGCGTCAATGATCAATGTTCGCCAAGATAACATAGCAGCGACGGCAGCTAAGTGCGAGGCAACAACCGACTTACCCTCTCCAGATATGCTGCTTGTGACAACGAGCGATCGCAACTCTTTAGAATTGCGAAACTCAAGCGTTTTGAAGAGCATGCGGTAAGGCTCAACAAAGCCAACATTATCTAAAAATCGTTCGGCAGGTGCAAGAGAGAGTGTCTGCGCTGTTAAACGAGGTAAGACACCTAGCAATGGGAGCTTCAGCAGTTCCTCTGCTTCGGCAGCATCGCGCAGTGTATTGTCCATGACTTCTAACAGCAGGACAATGCCAATGGCTAAGACAGTTCCAAAGGCAGCCGCCACAACTAAGACAACTTTTTGCCTGGGTGAAGTGGGTTTAGTCGGTGGTTGAGCCGCCTCAATAATTTGGATATTACCTACGAGTTGGGCTTCAGCAATCCGTGCTTCTTCAAGTTTACTTTGCAGTATCTTTAAAGATTCTGTAGCTTCAGTGCGTGTGCGGACTAATGCAGTCAACGGCTGCTGCTTGATTGGGAGATTTGCAAGGCGGGCATGGAGATTCTGGAGATCGGACTGCACAACTTTGAGCTTGTTTTCAATTGCCGATCGCTCGATTTCATTGACAATCAGTTTGGATGTCAAATCTTGACTGATTTGATCGCCTGCGATCGTCTTAGGAGCGATGCCTTGACTTCCTGGTGATACACGTGCCAACGTTTGCGAGTAGATTGATTGTAGAGAATTCCGCTCTTGAACTAGCTTAACTACAGTTGGATGGTCCTCTGTAAAACGTAACCGAGCTTCCACAATCTGCGTCTGTAACTCTGACAGCTTCGCTCGTAACTTTTTGAGTTCTTCATCTTGACCACCGCGTACATTTGCGTAGGCGCTGTTAAGAGCTTTGGCGTCGGTGATTTGCCGTAAGGATGCGTCCCGCGACTTCGCATCTTGGAGTTGTGTAGATAAAGTCCGCTCCTGCTCTTCTAAAGAAGCGACACTCGTGACTAAGCTTTTCGTTTGATCGTCAATAGCAACAATGCCACTGGTTTGTCTGTATTTGTTTTCCGCAATTTCCGTCTTTTCTAACCGATTGCGAGCTAATGGTACCTCTTTTTGCAAAAATTGCACTGCACTTGCAGCTTCTTTACGGATAACTTGAGTGCTATCTTCAACCATTGCCTGAGAAACCGCATTCACCAGCTTGGCAGCCATGACTGGATCTTTGCCTTGATAACTTACCTGAAGAATGTTGGTAGCAGGAACAATTTTGACAGTCAAGTTTCGGTTCAGCTCATCAGTCGTGAGCTTTGGTGTTTGATTGGATTGGTGAGTCAGTGCTGTATCCGGGTTTCCCGACAGAGGGGACGGCGAAGAACGAGTGTCACCCGAAAGATCAAAATGTTCAGTCAGCGCTCGTTTGAGAACACGTTCTGATTTGATTAATTCTGCTTGATCAGCCAAAGGATTAGAACCACCAGGTGTACTGGATCTCACTTGGGTGAGATCGCGACCTAAATCGGAAATACTTACCCTTTTGTCGTCCAGAATCAATCGTGCTGATGCTGAGTACAGGTGGGGGGTAACGGCAAGGTAGGCGATCGCCCCACCAATGACAGCAGCGAATGTCGCAATTGCTGGCAAACTTCGCCGCTGCATGACAGCTAATAAGTATGAAATGCCTTTTTCCATCAAATTTTCTCCGAGGTACTGCGACCATAGCCCTCTTGGGTTTGGTCGTATGGGGGTAGTCCGTGTAATTGAGTGGGGTTCATAGCAAACGAAATTACCAATTACATAGGCCCTTCTTTTTTTGAGACAGTTAAGTTAAATCAGTGAATCAACAATCCGTTTATGAATGTTAGAGTGTTATTTTTTTGTTTGGTAGTAGTCCCCTATTTTGTAACTTTTTTTACAGATAGCGAAATTTTGCCGATGATTTCTTCGCGGGCTAATGGTTTTGTCAAAGAATTGCTACTACAAACCACTTATTTTTTCCCGATGACTTCGGCGAGTCCCTCCTGGTTATGCTCCAATAATCCTGCTTGCTCAGACTCGAGCAATGTTTTGTAGATTTTTAAGGTTTCTGAAGTAATGCGATCCCAGCTATAGTTATGCTGCACGTGTCTTTGGGCATTTTTTGCCATGACTGCTAGTTCTGGATGATGGTGAATTGCCCAATCTAAGTTACGAGTACATGAATTGCGGTTTCCTGCTTCAAAAAGCATTCCCCGGTTTTCACTGATGAGTTGTTGGTGAGGTGGGATATTGCTTGCCATGACTGGGATTCCTTCCCGCATCGCCTCTAACATTGCTAGAGGTAGCCCCTCCAAATCCGAAGGCAGTGAAAACAACCCAGATCCTCGGACAATCTCCCAAAGACGAGGTCCTCGAAGTTCGCCAGCAAATATGATGTCTCGATTATTTGCCACCTTTTCTAGCAGCTTTGATGTGAACGATTTTGTATCGCTTACGCCTCCAGCTAGAACAAGTTTCCATCCAACTGGCTTTAAATCACAGAAGGCATCAACAAGCAAGTCAGGACGTTTTTCCGGTACCAGTCTGCCTAGAAACAAAATATAGCATCCCTGCTTGAGACCAAGTTGGGTGCCGTAGCCAAAATTTGGGTCTGATTCCCCGTAACCAGCAGGAGCATTAGGGATGTAAATTGTCTTCCTGCCATAAGTTTCTGAAAAGTAGGTAGAGAGGGCTTCCGACACGACAATGATTTCATCAGCAAAACGGACTGCAGCTTTTTCCCCCATTTGAATGACGCGCGTCGAAAAGCTGCCCCACTTTGCCCGTTGCCAGTCTAGTCCCTGACAGGTAACAACGACTTTCCCAGAATGATTGATTTTTGGTAAACAAGTGAACAGAGAGGGACCTAGCGCGTGGAAATGAACAATATCGTATTTTTTGGTCATGGCTGCGATCGTCCCCAGTGCTGAGGTAATAAAGGCATCCACGCCTCTGAGTTGCAAGCCTGGCAAGGATATGACTTGAACCCCCTTGTAGTCATAAGGCTCTCCCCAAGGATAGTCGGTGTAAGAGGAACGGGCAAATACATCCACACTATGACCTTGTGCCACCATCCGGCTATAGACTTCTGCACAATAATGCTCAATACCACCTTGCTTGGGCGGTAGACCTTTTGCACCAATAACAGCTATTTTCATCTGTTCTCGTTTTGCTTTCTAGTGTTGCTCGGTTGGGTAAATACCGTCAGGGGCTAGCAGATGATAGCCTGTGCTCCCAACGCTGCCACATTTGGCTGTATACTTCATTCACAACAGTGCGGGCGGCATAAGGCTGGGCTTTCCGCACACACGATGCTATGGGATAATTCTCTGGATGCAGTACGACCTGACGCAAGGCATCTGCTATGCAAGTTGGTGTACGTTCTTCACAAATAACTCCATTGTCAGCAGAAAGAAGTTTTGGGGTTTCACCAGATCGAGTTGTGACGATTGGTGTTCCGCAAGCAAGCGCCTCCAGAACCACAAAGGGCAGACCTTCAAAAGCACTCGTTAGAACCAAAGTGTTGCATACCCGGTGTAAATCGGCAAGTTCTGTTTGGCGGAGTGCTCCCAGCATTGTTACCCGTTCAGATAGCCCCAACTGACCAATTTCCGTCCGGACTTGACTTGCTAACTCGCCATCGCCTGCAATCAGCAAGTGAATTTTCGGTTCATTAAGCGCTGCCAAGGCACGTACGAGCAGAATTGGATCTTTTTGAGGATGCAGGCGACCGGCAAACAGGACGAACTGTGTATCTTCTGCAAGATT